>WGGB01000124.1 GCA_015491935.1 Alteromonadaceae bacterium | reverse complement strand
GGGCTATTAATTTGCCCTATTGATTGCTGAATTAACTTACTAACGCCTTGCGCTAAATTTTCACCCCATAAGTTATAATGCGCATAATGAAGCCTATTTTCTCCTATAAGCATAACAATACTTGATTGTTTTAAATATTGAGGCAATAAAACATCATCAATAATGATGTTATTGGCTTTAATTGGAATGCTTTCTTGTAGATTATTATTGATTAATTTTTTCGCGATAACATTTGGCGTATCAAGCAAATAATAGTTTACCTCAGTTGCTGGTGATTGAGCACACGAAGATAAGAAAATAGACAAGAGAATTACACTGTATAATTTATTCATTTATTCGCTCTTTTTTATTATTTTTAATCCATTTTTTAGGAATAATATCATCTTCAATAGCACCAGAAAAAATCAAACTATTGGGTTTATTATCAACTTTTCTCAATAATGGCTTTAACGCTTGTAAATTGTCTTGCATTAATAAGAGTGTTTGCGTTAATTCATCATAATTTTTAGAGCCTTTAGCAAAGTCATTAGCAACCTTAGTAAAACTTTTTAACGTATTATTTAAATTATTGATCGTTGATTGTTGATTAGTATCAGCCAGTACTTGCTCTAAGTTTTTACTCACTTTTTGAAATTCTTTGGCAGTATTTGACAATTCTATCAACAAGCCACTGGCATCTGTTGATAATTTATCGAGAGGTAATTTAGCTAAATGGTCAACAAATTCAGAGGTTTTCGTTAATAACAGAGACACTTTATCAGCAGTAAGAGGAATAATGCGATAACCCAAGTATTGTTGTGCTTTATAGGCAATATTATTATCTTGCACCTTTTTTGATGGGTGGATTTCTACAATTTTACTTCCTGTAAAAAAATTACCCGTAGAGATAGTTGCTGACAAACCATATTTAAGCCAACGATCCATTTGAGCGGCAATAATATCAAGGCTTGCTGGCGTATCGGGTAAACCAATGCGCCCTGGTTGAATACTAATTAACACGGGGATTTTAACCGCTTTAGTCGTCACCCCATTACGTGATTTATTACCTAAACTAATAGATTCAACCCGACCAATAATAACACCTCGGTATTCAACAGGTGCCCCAACATTTAACCCTCGTACACTATCTTCAACTAATAACGCATATTTAATCGCTTGTTGATATCGTGCAGCATCGGCTTGTTCATAACTTTTATAAATATCAAAGTCCGCACGTTTAGTTATTCTATCTCCAACGGGCATTCCTTTGAGTACACCAAAAGTAATACCATTAGCTAATAAGGTTTCTAATGAGCCTGTTTTAACACTGATCCCTTGCGCTTTTAAATTAATTTGTATGCCGCTAATATTCCAAAAACGTGTATTTTTAGTAATTAATTTATGATACGGCGCTTTAATAAAAGCATTATAATAAACAATACGTTTATCAAAGTTAAAGTAAACATCTTCAATTTGACCTACTTTCAGCCCTTTATATAAAATAGGTGCGCCACTTTTAAAAGCAAATTCTTCAGCACTATTTAGGGTAATATGCATTCCTGGGGCATCGGGAGCTGTTATTGGTCGCTCAGCTAAACCAATAAAGTAATCTGCTTTTTTAGTTGAAGTTCCTGCTTGTACTTCAATATAATTTCCCGAAAAAAGCGTGCTTAAATCAGAAATACCAGAATGATTTATTTTGGTAGAAACAATCCAAAATTTCGAATCTTTTACTAACAATTTTTTGGCGTCTTTATTCATTCTAGCGGTAATTAAAACACCGTCTAATGAATTTTTTAAGGTGATTTTTTCAACCTTGCCTATTTGCACATCTCTAAATTTAATTTTAGTAATACCAGCCTCTACACCTTCGGCTTGAGTTAACTCAATAGTAATTAAAGGGCCTTGGTTACTATAATAATAATAAACCATCCACAAACCTAATAATGCGGTAATAATAGGTATAATCCAAATACGAGAAATAGTATTGCTAGGTTTTACTAATGCTTGTTCTATTAGTTGAGTATTATTTTTTTTATTACTCATGAGAGTTTTTTTTTCTCCAAATAAGGGTCGAATCAAACGTATTAGCGGCCAACATCGTTAATATAACCACACTACAAAAAGCAATAGCTGCTGGACCTGGGTGTATAGTCATTGCCGTACCCAACTGTATTAAACTCGCTAAAATAGCCACCGCAAATATATCAACCATTGACCAACGACCAATAAATTCAGTGATGCGATACAAATGAGCACGCTCTAATTGAAAATGCACCTCTTGTTTTTGCACTGAATAATTAAGCCAAGCTAACACAATAAACTTAACAATAGGTACTACAATACTAGCAATAAAGATAATAATAGCAACGGGATAGGAACCCTCACGCCATAATACAAAAACGCCACCTAAAACAGTATTAAATTCTTCTTTACCCAGTGAACGTGTTGCCATAATTGGCAACAAATTAGCAGGAAAATATAATAAAAAAGCCGTTATAAGTAACGCCCATGTTTTTTGGATACTATGTTTATTTAGTCGGTATTGTGATTGCTCATTATCCTTAATACCATTATCCCTAAAAATATTATTCTTTTTCTCTATTTCTTTATTTAACTGAATTGAGGTAGACAAAATACCATGCTCAGTGCTGCTTCTGCTCTTTAGCTTTAATTTTTGCAAAATAGAAATTAAATAATTTTTATCAATATAGGAATGAGTAGCAATATAACTAATAGCAAATAATACATAAGCATAAAATGAAAGTCCTAAATCAACGCTGGTTAATGTCGATATTTTGATAACACTCACTAAAACACCAATTAAAAAAATCTCTGCCATACTCCATGGCAATAATGCAAATAAAGCGTTGGCAATGAATAAACCTTTATAGGGATATTGCTGCGCTTTAATATTAAACAACAAATAAAATAAAGTACTTATTACCACAATAGGCAAGATCACAACCGTTAGCACTAATATCAAAGCAATAATTAAATAATCCTGCTCTGTTAATCTAAAATAAGTATCAAGTAAGGTTATGGTATAGGTTTGTCCTTGATAGTTAATAGAAATAAAATCAAAGGATAAGGCTAACACTAAAAAAATTAATGCCGTAAAAGAAAAAGCTAAAATTTTTTCAATCGCTTGAGGATGATTAACCGTTAATAAATAACCACAACGAGAACATAATGCTTTTTCGCCTACCGCTAAATCAGGTAATTGCAAGGTTAAATCGCATTCTGCACAGGTTATCTGTTCTGATTGAACATAAGTCATCTTGAACCTAACCTAAGCTGTTATTTAAATTGAAAGTAAAAAATTGAATGTTATGCAATATTATAAAACGCTTTTATTATGACTTATTGCTATCTATAGCATTTTTTTGTTCTTTTTTCATGGATATATAAACTAATAAATATAAAAAAGGCTAACAATATGACTTGTTAGCCTTGATAGTACGACTTAATTCATACCACGATAACTAAAATACGTTAACTTTAACGACAATTTTAACTACAAGGCATTAATTTGCGCTTGTTGCTCAACAAGTTTGCTAAGTGACGATTGCGCATCGGCAAGTTTAGCTTTTTCTTTATCAATAACCGCAGCAGGGGCTTTACTCACAAATTTTTCATTATTAAGTTTACCTTGCGTGCGGGCAATGTCTTGCTCAAGCTTAGTGACGGCTTTGGCTAAACGTGCTAATTCAGCCTCTTTATCAATTAAACCTGCCATTGGGATAAGTACGGTTAAGTCACCCACAACAGCCGAAGCGGATGCTGGACCATTGTCATTGGCGGCTAACACGTCGATACTTTCTAATTTAGCTAGTGAGCTTAAAAATTGTTGATTTTCATCTAAGCGGCGTTGATCTTCACTACTCACATTTTTAAGCAATACTGGCAATGGTTTGCTTGGCGCAATATCCATTTCTCCTCGAATATTACGAATGGCAACAATAAATTGTTTAACCCATTCTAAATCAGCTATTGCTTGTTCGTCACATAAACTGGCATCAAACTGAGGAAAGCTTTGTACCATAATGCTAGCATCACCTTGCTCATTGGTGTTAACCGCAAAGTTAGTTAATAGCACTACGCGTTGCCAAATCGTTTCAGTAATAAACGGCATTATAGGATGCATTAAGCGTAATAAGCTTTCTAATACGTTCACTAAGGTATGACGGGTACCACGTTTTTGCGCATCTGTACCCTTGAAAAGCACAGGCTTGGTTAATTCTAAATACCAATCACAAAATTGGTTCCACGTAAATTCGTATAGCGCTTGTGAAGCAATATCAAAACGGTAATCAGCAAAGGCTTGATGAACTTTTTCAACGGTTTGCTGAAATTGACCAATGATCCAGCGATCGGCTAATGATAATTCCATTTCATTAGCGTCTTTACCACAATCATGTTCTTCGGTATTCATCAACACATAACGGCTGGCATTCCATAATTTATTGGTGAAATTACGGTAACCTTCTAAACGTTTCATGTCCCAACTAATATCGCGCCCTGTTGTGGCGACCGAGGTTAAGGTAAAGCGTAAAGCATCTGTACCATGCGCTTCAATACCATTAGGAAATTCTTTACGCGTTAGCTTTTCAATTTTTGCGGCCATTTTTGGCTGCATCATGTTACCTGTACGTTTGGCTAATAAATCTTCAAGACTAATACCATCGATCATATCTAAGGGATCAATAACATTACCTTTTGACTTACTCATTTTATCGCCATTTTCATCGCGAATAAGTCCTGTCATATAGATTTTTTTAAACGGAATTTGTGCTTTACCCTTTTCATCTTTATTAAAATGCATGGTCATCATGATCATCCGCGCAACCCAGAAGAAAATAATATCAAAGCCAGTAACCAATACATCAGTCGGGTGAAAGGTTTTTAAATCGTCAGTTTGTTCAGGCCAACCTAAGGTTGAAAACGTCCAAAGTGCAGAAGAAAACCAGGTATCTAATACATCATCATCTTGCTTTAATACCATGTTTTCATCAATAGTATTATTAGCGCGTACTTCTTCTTCGCTACGTCCTACATAAACCTTGCCATTTTCGTCGTACCAAGCAGGAATACGGTGTCCCCACCAAAGTTGGCGAGAAATACACCAATCTTGAATATCTTTCATCCATGAAAAATAAAGGTTTTCATACTGCTTTGGCACAAATTCAATTTGACCGTCTTTTACTGCATCAACCGCAGGACCAGCTAGTTTTTCAACACGCACATACCATTGATCGGTTAAAAGTGGCTCAATGATCACGCCAGATCTATCACCATAGGGCGCAACTAAGTCATGATCTTTCACTTCAACTAATAAACCTAACTCATCAAATTTAGCCACAATAGCTTTACGCGCAACAAAGCGGTCAAGCCCTGCAAATTCACTTGGCAATTCAGTGCTGTAGGCATTACAAACTTCACCTTTAGTATCGTAAATTTCGGCGCTGGCTAAAATTGCGGCATTTTTATCTAATATATTAATTTGTGGTAGGTTATGACGTTTACCTACTTCGTTATCATTAAAGTCATGCGCTGGGGTTATTTTTACACAACCAGTTCCCTTTTCCATATCAGCATGATCATCGCCCACAATAGGAATTAAACGATTAACTAAGGGTAATAATACTTTTTTACCAATTAAATCTTTATAACGTGGATCTTCAGGGTTAACTGCAACACCTGTGTCACCGAGCATAGTTTCAGGACGCGTGGTGGCAACCACTAAATAGTCTTTGCCTTCAGCGGTTTTTGCGCCATCAGCTAGCGGATAGCGTAAATGCCACATATGGCCTTTTTTATCTTTATTTTCAACTTCTAAATCAGAAATAGCAGTATGAAATTTAGGATCCCAGTTAACTAAACGTTTGCCGCGATAAATTAAATCGTCTTCAAACAAGCGTACAAAAACCTCTTGTACTGCTTTTGACATACCTTCGTCCATAGTAAAACGTTCACGCGACCAATCAATAGAGTTACCTAAACGGCGCATTTGTTTGCCAATGGTACCGCCTGATTCATTTTTCCATTGCCAAACTTTGTCAATAAAGGCTTCACGACCATAATCATGGCGAGTTTTGCCTTCTTCCGCAGCTATTTTACGTTCAACCACCATTTGTGTGGCAATACCCGCATGATCGCATCCTGTTTGCCACAAGGTATTTTTGCCTTGCATACGTTGGTAACGAATTAACGTATCCATAATAGTTTGTTGAAAAGCGTGTCCCATATGCAAACTACCCGTGACATTGGGTGGTGGAATAGCAATACAATAGCTATCGCCCTCGCCTGTTGGGCTAAAATAACCTTGCTGTTCCCAACTTTGGTAAAGTGATTGTTCAATATCAGTAGGATTAAATGTTTTTTCCATGGGTATTCTTACTTTTTAATTAATTAAAATAAATTGATGGTTTCGCCATTTTAATAGGCATTATTTTTATGAGTGCATTTTAACCGCAAAACCTAGTTGTTGATATGCTCGATAACGTTGCCGAGCTTGCTGTTTTAATGACTCATCTGTTGGAACAAAATCAATAACTTGATTAAATTGTTGGGCAAACGGTGGTTCAATATTAGTTAAGTTAATAAGCACCGATCGTCTATTAGTTGGTGCTTGCCAACTAATTTCTACAGGGGAACCATAACTTGGACCTTCACCCATTAAATTATGTGGCACAAACGAATCCGCATCAAACGCCCAGAGTAATTCATCAACGGTATGCGCTTGCGCTTGGTTTTGCGTATAAATAAATACTTTTTGTTGTTGCCGATAAGCGATTGCCGCTTGTTTACACGCACAAAAAAGCAATAAGTCAGCATTTGACTTATTGCTTTTATCTTTTTCGGGTAAAAAAAACGTTGCTTGCTTTTGCATCATTTTTAACGTTTATTCGCCTTGTTCTTGACCAGCACGATTTAATAAAAATTGCGTTAACATACTCACAGGTCGTCCTGTAGAACCTTTATTGGCACCACTTCGCCATGCTGTACCAGCAATATCTAAATGCGCCCAATGATACTTTTTAGTAAAACGTGATAAAAAACAAGCCGCAGTAATAGTACCTGCACCTTTACCGCCCAAGTTAGTAAAGTCTGCAAATGGGCTTTCAAGTTGCTCTTGATAGTCTTCCCATAAAGGTAAACGCCAAGCTCTATCGCCACTTTGTTCTGATGCGTTTAATAACTCATGCGCTAAAGGATTATGCGTACTTAACAACCCTGTTGCATGGCTACCTAAAGCGACAACACAAGCGCCAGTTAACGTGGCCACATCAATGACTGACTCAGGATCAAAACGTTCAATATACGTGAGGGCATCACATAGGACTAACCGCCCTTCAGCATCAGTATTTAATACTTCAACCGTTTGCCCTGACATAGTGGTTAAAATATCACCAGGACGATAAGCATTAGCATCAGGCATATTTTCACAGCCAGCTAAAACACCAATAACATTAAGCGGAAGTTGTAATTCGGCCAAGGCGTGCATAGCACCTAAAACACCTGCGGCACCACCCATATCGTATTTCATTTCATCCATAGCGGCGCCAGGTTTTAATGAAATGCCGCCACTGTCAAACGTTAAGCCTTTACCTAATAAAACAATAGGGGCAGAATCATCATTCGCACCACTATATTTAATAACACTCATCAGGGATTCGTTTTCACTACCACGACCAACGGCAAGGTATGAACCCATACCTAATTCTTCCATTTGTTGCTCGTCAACTATCTCAACGCTAATGTTGTCGTAATCGCTTTCTAAGGTTTTTGCTTGTTCGCTTAAATAAGCGGGATTACAAATATTAGGTGGCATATTAGCGACATTCTTACAACTTTTAACACCAATAGAAATAGCTAGAGCATGAGTAATAGCACGTTCACCAATAGGTAATTCACGGCGTGTTGGCACATTAAACACTATTTTACGTAATGGACGACGAGGCTCTTCTTTACGGGTTTTTAAGCTATTAAAACTATATAAACAGTCTTGAGTGGCTTCTACCGCTTGGCGAATTTTCCAATAGGTATCTCGACCTTTAACGTGCAATTCAGATAAAAAGCAAACCGCTTCCATCGAACCCGTTTCATTTAAAGTATTAATAGTTTTATTAATAATTTGACGATATTGGCGCTCATCAAGATCGCGTTCTTTACCACAACCAACTAATAATACGCGCTCACTTAAAATATTAGGTACATTGTGTAATAACAACATTTGTCCTGACTTACCTTCAAGGTCGCCACGACGTAATAAATTACTAATATAACCTTCACTAATGTCATCAAGTTGTTCAGCCGTGGATGATAATCGACGAGGTTCAAAAACGCCGACAACAATACAAGCGCTACGTTGTTTTTCTGGGCTACCGCTTTTTACACTGAACTCCATGAGTTCTCCTTACTTATTTCAAGCTTATTAATTAACTTATTCGCTAAAATAAACAGATAAACTCAGCTAGAGCTTTGTTTTTCTGTCAATTAGGTTATTCTAAAGGTTATAATTATAGCTCGATAATGTGATTTATCTTAAGCATATTTATATTAAAATTATTTATAACATAATAAAACAATCAGTTTACTCAAAATTTGGCAAAATGTCAGATAAAAACTAAGTTATTAAATTTACCCTATGATTATTATTCGCTATTTATTAAAAGAAGTTGCCAAAACTCAACTGGCTGTATTCTTTGTATTAATGACTATTTTTATTAGTCAAAAATTTGTGTCCATACTTGGTGATGCTGCTGAAGGTGGTTTGCCTGGTCATATGGTAATGCTATTTATCGCACTTAAAACCCCAGATTTAGCAGGCATGATGCTACCTTTAAGTATGTTTTTAGGAATATTGCTGGCCTATAGTCGAATATATGCTGACAGTGAAATGACCATATTGCACGCCTGTGGTATTAGTGAGTGGTATATTGTACGTATTACTATAATTGTTGGTATAGTTACCGCCATAATAACAGGTATATTTACATTATATCTATCGCCTATTGCGGTAGAATATGAACTTCAAATAAAAGAAAAACTCGCGGCAGATTCTGGGTTAAATTCTTTAATTGCAGGGCGCTTTCAAAAAACAGGAAATAATAAAGCCGTTGTTTTTATTCACAATAAAAACAGAAAAAATAATGAGTTAAGTAAAATATTTGTAGCTCAATTGCCTGACAAAAAACATTCGCACGATAGCATTATTAATTCAAGTTTAGTGTATGCCGCACAAGGTAAAGTAGAAGAACAAGATAGCGGTTCACAACGATTAATTTTAGAAAAGGGCATTCGTTATCAAAAAGATAGCCAAAATGGTGAATTTCGTACTGTCGCTTTCAAAAAATATTACATTCAAATTCAAGATAAAAAAGTAGAACATAAGCGCAGCAAAATTAGTGCGTTACCAACATTAGATTTATTCAATTATGACAAGCCAGAATATAAAGCAGCTATTCACTGGCGTTTAGCTTTTCCTATTGCAGCGATAGTATTAACATTTATTGCCGTACCGCTAAGTAGCGTCAATCCAAGACAGGGTAAGTATGCTAAATTATTACCTGCCATATTATTGTTTTTAGGATATTTTTTAATGTTAAGTTCGATGAGCACAGGCTTAGAAAGAGGTGTTATTTCGAATAAAATTGGTTTGTGGCCAGTACATTTATTTGCATTACTATTAGGGTTTAGCCTTATTTTTAAAGATCGTAGCAGTGCCCTCAAGCTCAAAGCTAAACTGTCGCCTTTTAGCCACAATAGAGGCACAGCATAATGCGTATTTTAGATGTTTATATTGGTAAAGTTGTTGCTACATCAACTTTTTTAACGCTTGCGGTATTCATTAGTGTTAGCGGCATTATTAAGTTTGTTGACCAAATGATTTATGTTGGCCGTGGTGATTATGATTTATCGCACGCTGCGCTTTATGTACTTTATTGGATCCCTCGTGATGTTGAAATATTTTTTCCGATGTCGGCATTGGTTGGTGGCTTAATTGGTATTGGTATGCTTGCCAGTAATAGTGAACTAGTGGTAATGCAAGCCGCTGGACTATCACGCTTAGATATTATTAAATCGGTAATGAAATCAGCTTTAGTTTTAGTCATCATTAGCATGGCTATTGGAGAATGGCTTGCCCCACAAGGTGAAGCTGCCGCTCGAGAAATAAAATCGCAAGCTATTTCTGGTGGTAGTTTAATTTCAGCAAAAAATGGTGTTTGGGCTAAAGATGGTGATTTTTTTGTTCACATAAATGAAGTTGAAGATACTGGTCGCCTGAAAAAAATTCAAATTTATCGTTTTAATGACCAACTTAAACTAACTAGCTGGTTACAAGCTGATAAAGCCACTTACCAAAAAAATGCATGGTTACTTGAAAATGTAACCGACACCCAGATAACTAAAGAAGATATTATTGCTAAGCATTATCAAAATCAGCAATGGCAGTCATCACTAACCCCTGATAAATTAAGGGTAGTAACGGTTAAACCCGAAGCATTATCAATGACAGATTTAATTAATTATTTAGATTATTTAAAAGCTAACGACCAAGATAAAAGCCGTTACTTACTCGCGTTTTGGCGAAAAATAATGCAGCCAATTACTGTCGCGGTAATGCTTTTAGTCGCGCTGTCTTTTATCTTTGGACCATTACGTAGTGTCTCTATGGGCGCGCGTATTATGATGGGTGTGATCACAGGTTTGTTATTTCATGTAAGTAATCAAGTATTGGGTTCAATTAGCTTAGTGTACCAATTGCCTCCCATATTAGGGGCAATTTTACCCAGCTTATTATTTATATTAATTGCACTGTATTTTATTAATAGAAAAGCTTAATTCAAATTTGTAGCTTGTCCCAAGCATAGCTAAACGCAAAATTTATGTGGTGCTGCAAGCTACTACCTACACTAGAGGTGAAATATTGTAGCTTGCCCCAAGCGCAGCGAGGCGCAACAAAGCTAAATCTATCGCAATTATATCAATTTGATTAATTAACCCAGTTTTTACCTTTATTTTCAGCTAAAGAAATACAGACAACTTCTGTATTCGTTAACCTATCTTGCAAACTTAATTTATTTTTTCGATCAAATAAAACTAAAATATTTCCTAATCCTAACAAAGTTGGCAAAATTCGTTTTAATCCTGTGGATATTGAAATTAAGCTACCATCTTGATTTTGCACCCGTAAACGCCACGCTCGCATCCCAATAGTCTGTCCACTTTTAGCCCAAAAATAAACAAAGAAAAATACCACCCAACCTAATTTCCATGCTTCATTAGTATATTTATAAAACGGATTCTGCATTAGCACATCAATATCATGTTGATAACCTGCCATATTTATTAAGCCAAACTTAATTAATAAATAAAAAATACCAAAAGAAACAAATCCTGCAATCATATACACAGCAATAGCCACCAACACATCATAAACCCAACCACCAAAACGACGAAAAAAACCAGCACGAGGAAAAGTAGACTCAGTAGACATAAAAACAACCTTACAAAAATTTGTCGCTAGTCTAACAAAGTTATTAGTATTATTAAATTTTATCGCCTTTAAACTTAAAAGCATTAAAAACCATGCTTTGCACAAATAACCAACAAACAAATAAATTTACAATAAAAACGGTTGCTAAACTGATAGGTTTAATTATAATGCGAGCACTTAAATAGCTTTTGCTTTTTTAAGTATCTGTGTTGCCGGAGTGGTGGAATTGGTAGACACGACGGATTCAAAATCCGTTGCTTTCGAGCGTGACGGTTCAAGTCCGTCCTCCGGTACCAT
>WGGB01000123.1 GCA_015491935.1 Alteromonadaceae bacterium | reverse complement strand
TCAGGACAGGCAGGATAGCCTGGCGCAGGGCGAATACCTTGGTATTTTTCACGAATTAAATCATCATTCGCTAAATTTTCATCGACCGCATATCCCCAATAATTTTTGCGAATTTGCTCATGCAAATATTCCGCACTCGCTTCAGCTAATCTATCGGCTACCGCTTTTAGTAAAATACTGTTGTAGGCATCATTATCGTTGTCGTACACTTTCACTAAGTCATCAACACCAAAACCAGAAGACACCGCAAAGGCACCCACATAATCGTTAATGCTCGAGTCTTTAGCTGCAACATAATCAGATAAACAGCGATTAAACTGTGGCTTACTGCCTGAGCTTTGTGGCTTTTTACCTTGTTGGCGTAAATGATGTAATGTCATTAATTGTTCTTGGTGTTGATCATCATTAAACAGCACTAAATCATCATCTTGACGATACGCAGGAAACAAACCAAATACTGCTTTTGCAATAATCTTTTGATGATTAATTAAATCATCAAGCATAGCATTGGCATCATTGAATAATTTAGTGGCTTCAACACCAACGACTTCATGCTTTAAAATAAGCGGATATTTACCCGCTAACTGCCAAGTAGTAAAAAATGGCGTCCAATCTATATAATTTCGCACCACGTTTAAATCAAGCTGTTCTAGCACGGTAACGCCAAGTTTATTCGGTTTTACGGGCGTGTAATTTTCAAAACTTATGGGAGTGGCATTGGCGCGCGCTTGCTCTAATGAAACCAGCGTAGAACGCGGGCCTTTTTTATAATGACGATCGCGCACCCGTTGATATTCATCATCTTGACGCGCCATAAAAGCAGGTCGATGCTCATCCGACAATAAATTACTCACCACAGATACGGCACGAGAGGCGTTAGACACATAAACAACGGGATGTTCATATTGCGGTTCAATTTTTACTGCGGTGTGAGCTTTTGAAGTAGTCGCACCACCAATTAATAAAGGTAATTCAAAATTTTGTCGTTTCATTTCACGCGCAACATGCACCATTTCATCCAATGATGGCGTGATCAAACCCGATAAGCCGATAATATCAACTTGCTCATCCCGGGCTACTTGCAATATTTTTTCACATGATACCATCACCCCTAAATCAATGATGTCGTAGTTATTACATTGCAAGACCACACCAACAATGTTTTTACCGATATCATGAACATCACCTTTTACCGTAGCTAATAACACTTTACCGTTCGAACTAGCTTCGGTTTTTTCGGCTTCTATAAAGGGGTTTAAATGTGCCACCGCTTGTTTCATTACCCGTGCCGATTTAACCACTTGCGGTAAAAACATTTCTCCTGCGCCGAATAAATCACCGACCACATTCATGCCATCCATTAATGGCCCTTCAATCACATCAAGCGGTCTTTTGGCCGCTAAACGTGCTTCTTCGGTATCTTCAATAATAAACTCATTAATGCCTTTAACTAATGAATGTGCTAATCGTTCGTTAATAGGTAATTCGCGCCAAGCTAGATCGGTTTTGCTATTTTGACTTCCTGCTTGACCACGATATTGTTCAGCAACATCAAGCAAACGCTCGGTAGCACCGTCATCACTATTTTGAATAACGTCTTCAACAGCAAGGCGTAAATCCTCAGGAATATCAGAATAAATGGCTAATTGCCCCGCATTAACAATGCCCATATCCATACCATTTTTAATAGCATGATATAAAAATACCGCATGAATTGCTTCGCGCACGGGATTATTACCGCGAAATGAAAACGACACATTAGAAACGCCGCCTGAGATCATCGCATAAGGTAAATGTTGTTTTATGTCGGCAACCGCTTCAATAAAATCAACGGCGTAATTATTATGTTCATCAATGCCTGTAGCAACGGCAAAAATATTAGGATCGAATATAATATCCTCGGCAGGAAAGCCGATTTCGTCCACCAAAATACCATACGCGCGCTGACATATTTCAAATTTACGTTTTCGGGTATCTGCCTGACCTTCTTCATCAAAGGCCATTACAATAACCGCAGCCCCATAACGGCGTAATAATTCAGCTTGACGGCGAAAGTTATCCTCGCCTTCTTTTAAACTAATTGAATTAACAATGCCTTTGCCTTGAATACATTTAAGCCCAGCTTCTAAAATATCCCATTTAGAAGAGTCGATCATGATCGGCACTTTAGCGATATCAGGTTCACCCGCAATCAAATTCAAAAAACGCACCATCGCCGTTTTTGAATCCAACATACCTTCATCCATATTAATATCAATAATTTGCGCACCGTTTTCAACTTGTTGCAATGCCACGGCAATGGCTTGGTCGTAATCTTCAGCCATGATCAAGCGTTTAAATATAGCAGACCCCGTAACATTAGTACGTTCACCTACATTAACAAATAACGAGTCGGCTTTAATGGTTAGTGCTTCTAAGCCTGACAAACGACAGGCAATTTCGCGCGCTTCAATTTTTCTCGGTTTAACACCTTTTTCGGCTAACGCTGCAACGGTATCAGCCATGCCTTTAATATGCGCTGGCGTAGTACCACAACAACCACCAACAATATTTAAAAAGCCAGATTCTGCCCACTCTTTAATATGCGTATTCATATCTTCTACGGTAAAATCATATTCACCAAAAGCATTAGGTAAACCTGCATTTGGGTGTGCAGATACCGCCACATCACTAATTCGACTTAATTCTTCAACATATTGACGCAGCTCTACAGGGCCAAGTGCACAGTTTAAGCCAAAAGAAATCGGTTTTGCATGGCGTAACGAGTTATAAAAAGCTTCTGTAGTTTGTCCTGACAAGGTACGCCCAGACGCGTCGGTAATAGTGCCAGAAATCATTACCGGCAAACGTATTTGCAATTGTTCAAAGACGGTTTCTACCGCGAAAATAGCGGCTTTTGCATTTAACGTATCGAAAATGGTTTCGATCATGATGAGATCACTACCACCTTTGATTAATGCAGTAGTGGACTCAATATAAGCGTCTTTTAATTCATCAAAGCTCACATTGCGAAAAGCAGGATCGTTAACATCAGGCGAAATAGAGCAAGTGCGGTTAGTTGGTCCTAAAACCCCTGCGACAAAGCGTGGTTTATCTGGATTTTTGGCGGTAAATTCGTCAGCCACTTCGCGAGCTAATTGCGCAGCGACAAGATTAATTTCGGCACTGAGTGACTCCATTTCATAATCAGCCATCGCAATAGTAGTGGCATTAAAGGTATTGGTTTCTAAAATGTCTGCACCCGCTGCAAGGTATTGACGGTGAATGTCTTTTATACATTCAGCTTGTGTTAATACTAATAAGTCATTGTTGCCTTTGACATCACATTGCCAATCAACAAAACGATCACCACGATAATCGGCTTCTTCAAATTTATGCGCTTGGATCATGGTGCCCATAGCACCATCTAAAATTAAGATACGTTGTGATAATTGTTGTTGAAATAATGAAAAAGAAGATGAATTATGCACAAACTACTCCGGATTAATTGCTTGAATATTATCGGCATCTAGCTGATAAGGGGTTATTTGATAAACGTAATAATTGAGCCAGTTGGTAAATAATAGACTACCGTGGCTGCGCCATAAATTTTTAACTTGCTTATTAGGGTTATCTTCTGGAAAATAATTTTCAGGAATTTTTGCTTCCGTGGTTAAGGCATTTAAGTCACGTAAATACTCATCATGTAAAGTGCTAGTGTCGTATTCAGGATGCCCAGTTAAGTACACTTGCTGTTTATTAGCACTTGCCGCCAAATAAACCCCTGCTTGTTCTGATTCAGCTAAAATTTTAATACCCGCAATAGACAAATAATCTTCTTTTTTAATATAACCATAACGCGAATGCGGCACATTAAAAAGTTCATCAAAGCCACGTGTTAACTGCTCTTTTGCATCATTGGGTGAGTGTTCAAAAACCCCTGATAATTTATTGGCACGTAAATGACGATTAATACCATAATGATAATATAAAGCAGCATGAACCGCCCAACAAGAAAACATCGTTGAGGTAACATTTTTTTCAGCCCAATCAAATACTTGACATATTTTATCCCAAAAAGTCACTTGGCTATAATCCAGTAGCGCTAATGGTGCTCCTGTGATGATCAAGCCATCATATTGCTCTTCTTTTACATCATCAAATAAACGATAAAAATTTTCTAAATGCTCTTTTGGCGTATTTTTAGACGCTTCATTATGAATGCGAATTAAGTCTATATTAACTTGTAACGGCGTATTTGAAAGCATTCGCAGTATTTGCACTTCGGTTTCAATTTTATTAGGCATTAAATTTAAAATAGCCACTTTCATCGGCCGAATATCTTGATTGACCGCACGATACTCAGACATCACAAAAATGTTCTCATCACCTAAAATATCAAGGGCTGGTAACTGATCTGGAATTTTAATGGGCATGAGAATAAACCTAAATAATGTCATAAAACAGATAAAAAGTGCGCATAACAACGCCAATAAAAGGCGTGCTTTAATATTACTTAGATTGCTAGCTATGTCAACATCTAAACGTATAGACGTCCAAATAGTTTATTTTAAGGTGCTTGTTTTAAAGAATTTGTTCCTTTGAATGTTTTTTGTTAAGCTGCGAAGTCAATCGTTTATTATAGCTTTACAATGGTTAAAATATATAAAATATCAGCGGGTTTTACATTAATAGAATTAGTCGTCGTGATATTATTGTTAGGAATATTATCAAGTATTGCTTTACCTAAATTTATTAACTTATCTGATGATGCCTATCGAGTCAAAGTAAAAGCTAATGCTGCAGCATTAAAAAGTGGTGTTAATTTAGCACACACCAAATGGTTAGCTTTAGGTGCTCCAAGCAGTTTAGTTGCTCGCAATGATATTCAATTATATGGCACACAACCCAATGGACGCATGGATATTAATGTGAATGGTTGGCCAGCTCAAAGTTGGATAGGTCCAGACACACAGCTACATACTAATAATGATGCTGATTGCCTATCCTTATGGAGAGCTTTAATTGAAAATGGTAACAATAAAGCTGCTACTAATAATTCTTCAGAATTTATTAGTAATTTTGAAGGCGATCAAGTTTGTTCTTATAAACTCACTAAAAATACTAACTACGGTTTTATTTACGACAGCAAAGTTGGTAGCGTTATCTTAACTTTTTAGTTTTTAGCTCTGAACAACAGAATTTACAATAAAAACCACTGACAAGCAGTGGTTTTATAAAATTTAATAATAGGTGGTTTCAACGAATAACGTTATTCGCTAACCGCTTCTTCTTTTTCTGCGTCTTTCTTCTTATCTTTATTCAAGAATAGATCTCGTAATTTAGTATCTAAGTCATGAGCCATTTCAGGATGATCTTTTAAATATTGAGTGGCATTCGCTTTACCTTGACCAATACGCTCACCATTACAACTATACCAAGCGCCTGCTTTTTCAACCATTTTATGCTGCACACCTAGGTCAATTAGCTCGCCATAGCTGTTAATACCTTCACCGTATAAAATTTGAAATTCAGTTTGTTTAAATGGTGGGGCAATTTTGTTTTTAACCACTTTTACGCGAGTTTCATTACCGACAATTTCATCACCACTTTTAACCGCACCAATACGACGAATATCTAAACGTACTGAAGCATAAAATTTAAGCGCATTACCACCCGTTGTTGTTTCTGGGTTACCAAACATTACACCAATTTGCATGCGAATTTGGTTAATGAAGATCAACATGGTATTTGATTTTTTCAAATTACCCGTTAATTTACGCATAGCTTGCGATAACATACGCGCTTGCAAGCCCATGTGCGAGTCACCCATATCGCCTTCAATTTCAGCTTTCGGGGTTAATGCCGCCACTGAATCAACTACAATCACATCTACCGCGCCAGAGCGCGTCAACATATCAACAATTTCTAATGCTTGTTCACCAGTATCAGGTTGTGAAATTAACAACTCATTAATATTAACACCGAGCTTTTCTGCGTAAATAGGGTCAAGGGCGTGCTCGGCATCAATAAATGCACAAACTTTACCGTCGCGTTGTGCTTGGGCAATCACTTCTAATGTTAATGTTGTTTTACCACTTGATTCAGGGCCGTATATTTCAACAACACGCCCTAAAGGTAAACCACCTGCACCAAGCGCAATATCTAACCCTAACGAACCTGTAGAAATCGTTTCTACGTCCATAGTGGTGTTATCGCCAAGCTTCATAATTGAACCTTTACCAAATTGACGTTCAATTTGACTTAACGCTGCACTTAATGCTTTTTCTTTATTTTGATCCATAATTATTCCAAACTTTTATTAGTAGTAATTGCTATTGTGGTAGCCAACTTTTGACTTGATGAAATAAGTATACTGTACAATCGTACAGTATCAAGTTTTTTATCAATTTATTTTTATTAACCGTAAAAATAAAAAAACCAAGACTTTTTACTTATTGAAATTATTGATAATTTTAACGACGAATAACTTTTGAATGTTTTTATTGAAAAAGTTATTCAACGCTATTTTGGCTTTTTTAACAGTACCATGACTTCATTTGTTATTTATAAATAGTTTTTGTGTCAAAAAGTAAAAATATGACTTAGATCTTTTATATTCAACATTCAAAACTAGCTCTTACCATTTTTCCAAAGTATCATTAGCACCATAATTATTGATTTAAAAAGCACTAAAAACAGTATGTCAGATATTTCCAACCACACTCCGATGATGCGTCAATACTAACAAACTGTATTTAAAGGATTTATATTAAGAACAAAACAAAACCTATACAAAAACCTATCTTTGCAATAATCTAGCAATTTTAAAAAAATATATATTTTTTCTTTACAATATTGAAATTTAAACGCATTTATTTTTCTTTAAAAAGTGCT
>WGGB01000122.1 GCA_015491935.1 Alteromonadaceae bacterium | reverse complement strand
ATTTTATAGGGGCTTTTCTTTTTCTATTAAATTATACCGCTTAAACAAATGAGAAATACTTAAGGTTAGTTTTATAAACTAAGTATCATTTTGAGTCTATTCGTAATAAATCATCTACGAAACATTTAGTTACACTAACAACTCAACCTTTTATTTATTTTTGCTACATAATATATATCTACTTGTAATCACTTTAAAATAATTATTAATGTCGCGACTAACATACTTATTAAAAAAAATAACCTCTGTATTATTCAGCTTATCGTTAATTTTTATAACGCTATCAGTACAAGCCAATAGCTCTTTTGAGCTAGCAACCTCAACTCAAACTATTGTTGTGGATGGCCAGCTTGATGAAGCGGTGTGGAAAAATGCAACTAAAATGCAATTATCCTTTGAAAATCGTCCTGGCGAAGGCACACCTGCTCCCGTAAAAACAGAAGTATATCTGTTTGAAAATGGTCAATCTTTAAATATTGCGATTAAAGCGTTTGATCCTCATCCTGAAAAAATTAGAGCATCATTAAGAGATAGAGATGAATTATGGGATGATGATAATGTTGGTATTGTTATTGATACTTTTAATGATAAACGCAGTGGCTATGAATTTTTTGTTAATGCTTTAGGTGCGCAAGCGGATATGCGCATGAAAGATAGTAATGGTTGGGATGAAGATGATTCGTGGGATGCCATTTGGGATAGTGCAGGGCGCATAACTAAGTATGGTTATGTGGTAGAGATGAGTATTCCTTTTAACGCCTTACGTTTTCCTAAGCGTGATGGTTCGCTAACATGGAATATCGCCTTAATGAGAAACTACCCACGCGATACTCGTACTCAGTTTGCTAATTATAAACGTGATCGTAATATTAAATGTAATATTTGCCAATTTGACCAATTAATCGGTTTTAAGCACATAAAACAAGGCAATAATTTTCAATTAACGCCAACGTTAACTATTTCTCGTGCCGATAAAAAGCCTAATGTACCCGGTGCGTGGGATAATGGTAAAGTAAAAGCTGATCCTGGTGTCGATGTGCGTTGGGGGATCAGTCAAGACATGGTATTAAATGCCACACTTAATCCTGATTTTTCTCAAGTAGAAGCTGATGCGGGTCAACTGGATATTAATAATACCTTTTCATTATTTTTTCCTGAAAAGCGTCCTTTTTTTCTTGATGGCGCGTCGTATTTTGACACCTCTAGTTTTAATTTAGTACACACCCGTAACATTGCTGAGCCTGATTATGGTCTTAAATTAACAGGTAAAAGCAATGATCATAGTTATGGTTTAATGGTGACAAATGATAAAGATACCGCTTTTCTAATTCCGGGCAATCAAGGCTCTAGTATAGCGACATTAGGTGAAAAATCGAATGTAATGATTGCTCGTTATAAAAAAGATGTGGGTGAGCGGAGTAATGTTGGTGTCTTAATAACTCACCGTGATGCCACCGATTATAATAATACGGTAACTTCTATTGATGGTGATTATTGGTTTAGCCAAGCAGATAGCATTCGTTATCAAATGAGTTATTCTGACAGCGAAAATCCTGATACTGTCCAAGATGATTTTGATTTAGACAAAAATCAGCAAGGTAATGCGATTAGTTTAGGGTATGCGCATAAAACACGCGATTATAATATTCGTGTTGATTATCGTAATGTGAGTAAAGATTTTCGTGCCGATTTAGGCTTTTTTACTAAAGTAGATTATCAAAAAATTATTATTGGAGGTCGCCGTAAGTGGTTTGGTGATAAAGATGATGTATTAACACAGTGGGGATACTTTGGAGATTGGGATAAAACCTATGATCAAGATGGAAATTTATTAGAAGAAGAATATGAATTGCATGGCAATATTCAAGGGCCTATGCAGTTATACAGTAATTTTGGAGCGGTAACGCGCAAGCGTTTATACAATGATGTTTATTTTGATGAAAGTCAGTTTCTGGCATTCGCGAAAGTAACACCGCTATCAGGACTTACTGCGAGTGCATTTACACGTTTTGGTACACAGATTGACTTTGCCAATACACAGTTAGGGCATATTTTTGCTATTGTGCCAAATATTCGTTGGGATGTTAATCAGCATCTTAGTATAAGAGCGAGTCATGATCTGACACTTTTAAATGTACAAGGACAGCGCTTATTTACCGCTAATCAGTCGGATGTTCGTTTCAGTTATCAGTTTGATATGCGCAGTAAACTAAAATTAGTTTTACAATATACAGATATTGAACGCACGCTTAGTTTGTATGATCCCGAAGACGATTTAGATAAAAATTCTAAATCCTTTGCGACACAATTAATTTATTCTTATAAAATTAATCCGCAAACATTATTTTTTGTCGGTTATTCAGATGGTGGCTTTCAAGATGATGACTTAACACGGCTTGAACGTGATAAACGCACTATTTTTACCAAATTTAGCTATGCGTGGCAAATTTAAAGTCAGTGTTAGTATTGATAAAAAGCTCATAAACGTACATCAATTTGATGTACGCCAAGGGCTTGATTATTATTGGTAATAGCAAAGCTGGTTTGCGTTAATTGTGCGTTTATTGCTCCTTTACTGCCTTTACTTTGATCGCGAAAATTAAATGGTGTTGCAATGGCATTAAGTGAAATGGCTTTTATGCCTGCTTGTGATAATGACACTAAGTTTTGTTTATTGGCTTGTTTATTGACTTGTGCATTCGGTTGTTCGCTTAGGCTTTTTTCATTGTTATTCGTCTTAGCCTGTTTAGGTTGCCATATATAGACTTGGCTAAATTTATTATCTTGGTTATCAAAAAAGCCATTATTATTACTATCTAATTGTGCAAGTTCACTAAAACCATTATTCGTTGTTGGGCCAAATAATTCACCGCCGTTATCAACGCGATTATTGTTATTTTTGTCAAAGACCAAATACCCCACGTCGCCTGAAAATATTGGTAAATCATTTTGCTTGTGGTCATTATTAATATCGAATTTTGCATAACCGTTAATATAACCAATACTAGGTGTGCCAAATTGAATGATCAGCGGATCTTTTAGGGCTGCGGCAGTGGTTTCAATACGACGCATACTGCTATATGAGGCGTGTAAATTTAGTTGATAATTAAGGTTCGCTTTTTTGTTGTCTATTATAAATTCGCCTTGCATAGTAAAATTGAGTTGCTGTTGTTCGGTTGACAGAGTGGTTACGCTAACTTGCTCTTGTTGGCTGTATTGTTTGCCATCAATAGTTATAAATTTAACCTCTTGTGTGTTTTGGCTTTGTTGTTCTACCGATTGCTGATTAAAAGACAAGGCTTGCTGGGTTTGCGATATTTGTGCTGAAGCTTTTTTATAATCAAACTGTTTGTCTGTAACCTTTATGTTTTTACCTATATAGCTCTCAAGAATTAACTTTATCAATTTTATTTTTGCGGGCAGTGGGCGTTGATAAATATCTTCAGCGGTTGCTGCATTATTAGTTAACTCTTTGTTGTTTTCACCCGTTGTTGTCAGGGATAAAAAAGATAAAGTATTTGTAGCCGTTTTAATTTGCTGATTAGAAGGCTTATTTGTTGCTTGCTCATCCACAGCTGGTTTATTAAAAGTATGTAAGCGCTTAATTGTGCGCTTGCTGGTGTTTTTCTGTTGATATTGTTGCTGTTGATCTAAATGAATTGTTTGAATAGCCATTATTTACTCTCTGCCTGCATTTGCTAAGCGAGTAGTTGCCGTATAGTGTTATATCGGCAGAGAATAAAAAGGCTTGGTTGTTTTTTGTACAACACTTGTTGTTATTGATTCTTGAATACTATTTTTTATTTGTATTAGTGAATCCTTTTTCTTTTAGAAATTTTGCATAATCTCTATCACTATACTCTATATGTTTAATGAGCCATTCATTTAATGATTCGAGCTCGCGTTTTATTTGTTGTTCATTAGCTGTTTCAATATTTTTTTGATGCAAGCGTATATCATCAAGCAATTTATTATGAATATTATGATGCTGCTCTGTTTGCGGATACCCATAGCTTGAAAATAATCCTTCTTCCCAAGTAAAATGTATTTCTGTGTAGTCAATTAAAGCATTAAGTGATTGAGCTATTGCCTGATTGCTGCGTTTATTGGCTGACATAATATGCACGTCGTTCATCATATCGAGCATTTTTTTATGCTGGCGATCTGCTTCATCTATACCAATATTAAACTTATTTTGCCAAGTGAGTAAATTCGCTAAAGCGGCACTTTTTTCAAAATTACTTTCATCAATTTGATAACGTTGAATTGTTATACGCATTTCTTTTGACATTGCAGAAAGCTTCGCTCCTGCTTCGGCTAATATTTTGGCTCCTCTTGCCGAGTCGGTAGCCACATCACTAATATTAATGATGCTTTTTGATATTTCTTCTGAAACAACCGACTGTTCTTCTACGGCTGCAGCTATTTGTGAGCTCATATCCGTGATTTCAGTCACCGAACTATTAATTTCGCTAAGTACTTCACCTGCTTGTACTGAACAGTCAACCGCTTCTTTTGCACAGTCTTGGCTTTCATTCATAGCATTGGCTACATCGCCAATACCATGTTGAATAAGCTCTATCATATTGTGAATTTCTAAAGTTGAATCTTGAGTTCGCTGAGCGAGTGTCCGCACTTCATCGGCAACTACAGCAAAGCCACGCCCTTGCTCTCCAGCTCTTGCAGCTTCTATTGCGGCATTTAAGGCTAATAAGTTGGTTTGGTCTGCAATACCTTTAATAACATCTAATATACTGGTGATGTTATTGCTATTTTCTTTTAACGTATTAACACCCGCAGCAGCTTGCTCAATATTTTCAGCGAGTAGGTTAATTGATGAAACGGTTTGTTGTACTACTTGGCTACCATGACCAACTTTTTTATTAGCAAGCTGTGCAGAACTTGTACCCAACTCGGTATTTTGAGCAACCTCATTAATTGAAGCACTCATTTGTGTAATGGCTGTTGATACTTGCTCTAGCTCTTGTGATTGAGCAATCATACCTTGTGCTGTGTTATTGCTTTCTTGAGCGACGTCACTTGAGGTGTGAGCAATTTCATCGCTCGATTTATTAATAGCAAATATTGAGCGACTAATGCCATCAACTATCTCATTAATACCTGTTGATATTAGCTGTAATTCATCTTTAGTCGCTAAATTTAGTTTGCGGTTCAAATTGCCTTCACAAATAGCATCAGCGCTGTTCATCATTTCATTTAAGTTATTACGAATTGCCATATAAATGCCAATGTAGACATAAATAAGTAGTAAAGTGACAATAATTATTAACGCAAAGTATATGTAAATAGTTGATTTAGCATTATTAATATGTTGCTGCATACGCTCTTTTAACAAAGGTTGCATACGATCAAATAAGTTTAATAAAGCCGTAATTGTAGTAGTGCCTTGGCTAAAAAAATCATCAGCACTTATGCTCGATTTAGTTGCTGAAACTATTTCTTGATCTGCTAATGCTAAATAACGACTTAGTAATTGCTGTGCTTCTTGGTATTGACTGCTTAGTTGCTGTTTTAATTTAGTATTAATGTTAAATAAATAGTTCATGTCTTTAGCAAGCTTTTTAGCATTTTGTGTTTGTGCTAGTGACGTAATTAATAATTTATTCTTTGTCGTTAAGGCTTTTGCCGCAATAATACCAGCGCCCTTACCACGTAAACGCCCTAACGTTTCTACTTGATTGGGAATGGTATGTAATAAACTATTAATTAAATAGCTATTGGCTGCGTCACTGTCTTGTAGCATTTTTCCTTGTCGGCCAATGGTGTCCATAAAATCAAGAATATTGGCAATTAACTGGCTATATTGTTGAAACACCACACTGGCGTTACCTTGATAGGCTTGAGTCGTAATATTTTGCCACTGTGTTTGTAATTGTTGAGGCAAGCCTTGGGTGTGTAATATTTTTCCTAATTTTTTTTCTATAGTGAGTAATTGTGAAAAATCGTTATTCACTTGTTGACGTTTATTCGCTACTTTATCTGCAATGTTTTTATTACCATTCAAATAAACATTAGTCATGCCACGTGTTTGTGCTATATGTTCTGCTAAATTTCGCAGCGGTACAATGTAATTAGAGGCATTAAATTCGTATTGAGCGCTATCTATTTTTTGTTGAGCATTACTAATGAGTAATAGTCCAAAAAACCATAAAGGTAATAAACACAGTAAAGACACGGCAATAAATTTTGCTTTAAAAGATAAATTGTTCGACAGATAAATGGCAGGATAGAAAAAATTATTCATAGGTATTCCTTTACAGCTGTATAGGGTGTAATGGTAACGTTATTTAAAGGGAAAGTTATCAAAACAAAATTATAGTTTATATTCTTTACTTTTAGACTAAACATAGTATTTTTTTGATTTAGATCAATGATTGTTTTGCACTGTTAAAGTGCTGCTCTTATTTATTGTAGTGCATTTTACATTTTTTATTTATTTGTTGTAGTTAACATACTGTTATTTATCTATTAATTTTATTGGCACTGTGTTTGCTTTTTAGTTATATCTAATAAAAATAAAGTGTAATTTTGCAAAAAATATACTTTATTTTAGGGCTATTAAATAAGATGTAGAGAATGAATAAAGAGAAAAAAGCATCGTTAATTCAAACAACTTGTGCTTATTGTGGGGTTGGTTGTGGACTAGATGTAACGGTAGATAATGGTAAAGCACTCAGTGTTTGCGGTACGAGTGAGCACCCAGCAAATTATGGTAAATTATGTGTTAAAGGGAGTAATTTATTAACCACAACTAATTTATCTAACCGACAATTATTTCCAGAAATAGCCAGTAATAAAGTCAGTTGGCAACAAGCAACTTCGTATGTTGCTGATAGTTTTAGCCATATTATTAAAAAGTATGGTAAAGATGCTGTTGCATTTTATGTGTCGGGGCAATTATTAACCGAAGACTATTATGTGGCGAATAAGTTAATGAAGGGCTACATTGGTAGCGGTAATATAGATACTAATTCACGATTATGTATGTCGTCAGCTGTTTCGGCATATAAACGTGCTTTTGGTGAAGATGTTGTGCCATGTAATTATGAAGATTTAGAAAAAACAGACTTACTATTATTAACGGGTTCAAATGCTGCTTGGACACACCCCATATTATTTCAACGCATTGAACGAGCAAAAAAAATAAATCCATCGCTAAAAGTCGTGGTTATCGATCCTCGAAAAACGGCAAGTTGCCAAATAGCTGATATATTTTTGCCGTTAAAAGCAGGTAGCGATGCCGCTTTTTTTAATGGTTTATTACAATATCTACATAAAAATAATGGCTTAAATCTCGAATATATTGCTAAACATACTGAAAATTTCACTGCGACATTAGCTGCAACAAGTCAGTGGACAGTATCTGCTGTTGCTCAGTTTTGTCAGCTTAAATTAAATGATTTAACAAGGGTTTATCAGCTTTTTTGCCAAAGCAAAACCGCTGTGACCATGTATTCTATGGGAATTAATCAATCAAGCTCTGGTGTTGATAAATGTCAAAGTATTATTAATTGCCATTTAGCGAGTGGCAAAATAGCAAAACTGGGTTGTGGACCTTTTTCAATTACGGGGCAACCCAACGCAATGGGCGGTCGCGAAGTAGGTGGTTTAGCTAATCAACTTACTGCACACATGGATATTACCAATCCGCAGCAGCAAGCAAAAGTACAAAAATTTTGGCAATCGCCAACCATAGCGACTAAAGAAGGCGCTAAAGCGGTTGATCTTTTTGAACAAATAGCTAACGGTAATATAAAAGCAGTATGGATCATGGCGACTAATCCTATGGTGAGCTTACCTAATCGAGATAAAATTGCGCAGGCTTTACAACAATGTGAACTCGTTGTGGTATCTGATTGTGTTGCCAATAACGACACCCTTGATTTTGCCGATGTAAAATTGCCTGCGACCACATGGTTAGAAAAAAATGGCACGGTGACTAACTCTGAACGAAGAATTTCACGACAACGAAATGTTGAATTGCCAGCGGGAGAAGCTAAACATGATTGGCAAATTATAAGTGAAATAGCCAAAAAAATGGGCTTTGACGGTTTTGATTTTACTAGCGCACATGAAATTTTTAATGAGTATGCACGGTTAACCAGCTTTGAAAATAACGGTGAGCGAATTTTAGATTTATCAGCATTAACACATTTAAGTGAGTGCGAATATAATAATTTAAAACCAATGCAGTGGCCTATTAATCATATTTACCCAGAAGGTTGCAACAGAGTTTTTGCCGATGGTAAATTTAATACGCCATCAGGTAAGGCGCAATTTTATGCCATAACCCCTCAATTACCTATACAGCAAACTTCAACTGAATTTCCTTTTGTATTAAATAGCGGTCGTATTCGAGATCACTGGCATAGTATGACCCGAACAGGTAAGTCGGATAAATTAACGGCACATACTGAAAAACCTTACTTATATATTCATCCCGAAGATGGGGCAATGTTAGCGCTATTAAACGAAGATTTAGTGACCATTACGGCTAAAACAGGTTTTGCAATTGCGCATATTAAAATTGATGAAAATCAACGTCAAGGTGAATGTTTTATGCCAATACATTGGAATAAACAATACGCTTCACACGCCAATGTTAGCTGTTTATATCAAAGTGTGGTTGATCCTATTTCAGGGCAAGCTGAAACAAAACATACTGCGGTTAGCTTAAGTAAAAAAAGCTTTGCACAATATATTCATATGGCTTGTTTAGAAGATATTAATGTTAACGCTGATTTTTGGTTAAAAAATAAAGTTAACTATGGTATGTCATACCAAATAGCACTTGAAGAGGTTGTTACTGACACGATGCGCTGGGCACAACAAGCCAGTAGAGCATCAGGTGAGTGGTTACAATTTCATCAAGGTGAGCAACTATTTATTATTTGTATAAATAACAATAAATTACAGTGTGTGGTTTATTTTTCTAATACTTGGCATAAAGTAGAGCCGACATGGTTAACACACGTATTTGCGCAACAATCATTAAATTTCAGTACGATAAAATCTTTATTGCAAGGGGTTTCTAGTGATGAATTTAATCAAGGAAAGCAAATCTGTAGTTGTTTTAATGTGGGAGAAAAAGCCATTGAAACGGCAATAAAGGAAGGCTGCACCAGTGTTGAACAATTAGGTACACGTTTACAGTGTGGTACTCATTGTGGTTCATGCAAAGGTGATATTGCCAACTTGATTGAGCACTTTATTCCTGTATTGTTAGTTGATTAAAATATTTTAATATAGGCACTAGCGATTGTTATAACAGTATGTTGGTTGCAGATATTCGCTTACATCCGAGGCTGTAATCCTAACTGTGTAAATACCCTTTTAGATATGGGGAGCAATCTGCTCCTCAAATTCGATTATAAAACGATTTAACGCGGGTTTCCAATCTCTAATTGGCATAGTCCATTTTTTAGACGCTGCTTGAATGGCCAAGTAGATAACTTTTAGCGCGGCATCGTCACTTGGAAATACCTTTCTTGTTTTAACTGATTTCCTGATCACGCTGTTTAATGACTCGATGGCATTGGTCGTATAAATCACCTTACGAATGTCCCCAGGGTAATTAAATAACGTATTTAAGTTTTCCCAATTATTACGCCAAGAACGGCTGATCTGAGGGTATTTATCATCCCATTTTTCAGAAAAACTGTCTAACTCTGACCTTGCCTCGTCTTCGGTAACTGACTGATATATCGATTTTAAATCATGAGTAACTGCTTTGTAGTCTTTCCAGGGGACAAACTTTAGCGAATTTCTCACCATATGGACGATGCAAAGTTGAATTTTAGTCTCTGGAAAGGTCGCGTTGATGGCTTCTGGAAAGCCTTTTAATCCATCCACACAAGCGATCAGCATGTGCTTCATGCCACGATTTTGCAGATCGGTTAGCACTGAAAGCCAAAATTTTGAGCCTTCATTTTCAGAAATCCATATGCCTAATAATTCTTTATGCCCCTCCAAGTTAACGCCAAGTGCTAGATAAATAGCTTTATTAATCACACGCTTATCTTGACGAATTTTTAAAACAAGACAATCCAT
>WGGB01000121.1 GCA_015491935.1 Alteromonadaceae bacterium | reverse complement strand
CTATAGTGGCAGCAAAAAAATCACTATCGCCTTGTAATATTTCTTCAACTTCTGCCAAGCTCTTTGCGATAGTAACTTCATATTGTAAAGACTTGGCAATTTGCTTAATTACCGTGGCAATAGGTTTGCTGTCTTCAACAACTAATAAACGATCGGCCATGTTATTTCCTCATTTTTTTTATACTTATTAATAAGATTATTACAATTTAGCTTCGGGGATAAATCCCCTCCTACAAGATTGTTTATTGTTGGTTAAATTATGGCTAAACGAGCATAGGCAACCACTAACCATTTACTACCAACATCATCAAAATTTATTTGAATACGACTTTGCGCGCCACTTCCTTCACAATTAATGATAGTGCCATCACCAAACTTAGGATGATTAACACGCTGCCCTAAACTATAGCTGCTATCAGCAAAACTTTCATTACTCACGGGAGAAGAAAATAAACTGGCACTTTTATTTGGGGTTTTAACTTGACTGCGCAGGCGAATTTCTTCGATATTCTCAGCAGGCAATTCTTTTAAAAAACGGCTCGGACGGTGATATTTTTGTTGTCCGTATAAACGACGCGTTTCGGCATGACAGAGATAAAGCTTTTGCATAGCGCGTGTCATGCCCACATAACATAAGCGCCGTTCTTCTTCTAAGCGTTCATGATCTTCGACGGATTGTTGACTTGGAAACATACCTTCTTCAAGCCCGGCAATAAAGACTAATGGAAATTCAAGTCCTTTGGCAGAATGCATGGTCATTAATTGTACTGCGGATTCATATTCATCGGCTTGCGCATCACCCGCCTCAAGTGCGGCATGAGTTAAAAAGGCATTAAGCGGTGTTAATTCTTCTTCTAATTCAGGCTCAACGGTAAACGTTTGACAAGCGGTGACTAACTCATTTAAGTTTTCAATACGCGAGGCCGATTTTTCGCCTTTTTCTGCTTCATACATGGCTTTTAAGCCACTGTGTTGAATTACAAAATTAACCTGTTGGTCTAAATCTAACTGGCAAGAGTCATCTTCAAGCTGATCGATTAGCGCTAAAAAATGACCTACCGCTTTAGTACCGCGCCCTGTGAATGCTTGTTCACTTAATAACATTTTACACACCTGCCACAGTGGTATTTCTAAATTTTTCGCGGCATCACGCATCAATGATAAACTTTGTTCACCAATGCCTCGAGTGGGCTTGTTTACTACGCGCTCAAACGCGGCATCGTCATTACGGTTAGCAATAAGGCGCATATAAGCCAGCGCATCTTTAATTTCTTGACGTTCAAAAAAGCGTTGCCCACCATAAATTCGATAAGGTATTTGCGAAATACGCAAGGCTTCTTCAAGTACGCGCGATTGGGCATTACTGCGATATAAAATTGCCACATCGTCTAACGAATGTTTTTCAGCCTTGGGAGCATCACGCCATTGCTCAATTTTACCCGCAATAAAACGTGCTTCATCTAGTTCGTTAAACGCGGCGTAAATAGACACTTTTTCGCCTTCACTATCTTCGGTCCACAGTTCTTTTCCTAAGCGATTACCGTTATTAGCAATGAGTTCATTGGCGGCATTTAAGATATTACTGGTTGAACGATAATTTTGCTCTAAACGTATGGTTTTAGCATCGTCAAAATCATTTAAAAAGCGTTGAATATTTTCAATTTTAGCACCACGCCAACCATAAATTGATTGATCGTCATCACCAACAATCATCACATTACCATGTTGCTGCCCTAAAATATTTAACCATGCATATTGAATAGCGTTAGTATCTTGAAATTCATCCACCAAAATGCGACCAAAACGCTGTTGGTAATGATTAAGCAATATTGGATTATTAAGCCATAACTCATGGGCGCGTAATAATAATTCAGCAAAATCAACTAAGCCTGAACGATCACAGGTTTGTTGGTAATTTTGGTAAATATCACGGAAAGTTTGTTCAGTTTGATCATAATCGCATTCAATATGTTGCGGACGTAGCCCTTCATCTTTTTTACCGTTGATATACCATTGTGCTTGTTTAGCAGGCCAGCGTTTTTCATCTAAATTTAAGGCACGAATAACCCGTTTAACCATACGTAGTTGATCATCAGAATCGAGTACTTGAAAAGTTTGCGGTAATTTTGCTTCTTGAAAATGCATACGTAATAAACGATGCGCTAAACCATGAAAAGTACCGATCCACATACCATGGGTGCCGCCGCCAATGGTTTGTTCTACCCGTGCGCGCATTTCGGCTGCCGCTTTGTTAGTAAAGGTTACCGCTAAAATACTGTGTGGAGAGACTTGTTCTACTTTCACTAGCCAAGCAATACGATGCACTAACACCCGAGTTTTACCGCTGCCTGCGCCTGCTAACACCAACATATTTTGTGCTGGAGCAGCAACAGCCTCTCGCTGTTTATCATTTAAGCTATCGAGTAATTGTGAAACATCCATAAAGAAAAGCGCCTTGTGTGTCGTGCAGACAAAAAAGTAAAGTCATAGGAAAGCGAGCATTGTTATGCGCGCCCTATTAGATAAAACAAGAGGCTTATTGTAAGCTAAAGAGCCTTTATTTTTATAGTTTTATTATGATATTTTAGGCTTTTTACTGATCTTTTTGTTTATCCATGCCCAGTGCATTTCTGCCACAATAGGAGCTTGTCCTGACTCATCAGTTAATTCTACCGCAATAATTAAATCACCTTTTTCTTGTTGTTGAATTTGTGTAATTTGTTCATCCGTTAGCAAGGCAGTAGCCGTTAAGTCTCCTTGCATACGCTGATAATAATTGAGTGACATAGATTTTAATAAAGGTAGGCGACTATCAGGTAAGTTCAAGCCCAAAATTAATCCTGTGGCTGATTCAGCCAATAACGCCGCGGCAACGGCATGAATGCCGCCAATGTGATTTTGTACGCGTTTTTTATTCGCTAAGCTTAATAACACTTTTTTATTGTTAACTTCTTGTAATTTAACGCCCGCAGTATTGGCAAATTTAACTTGTGAACAAAATAATTTAGTTAATAAAAATGAGCGACTAAACAAGGGTAAATGGTTTATTTTACTGACATAGCGACTTAGGCGATTGGCTTTTATTTTTTTAGAGGTTGGATTGGTCATGGTTTTTCCTATTATCAAACAAACAACAGCTAACATTGCGCTGATTAGGCATTGTTCAACAAACTGGTCTGACCTTCAAGTTTTTTATGCTAACAAATTATTTGCTAGCATAAACCGTACTATGTTAGCTCACGCCTTAAATTTTGAAAAAATGCTGTTGATAAACCTTTAATTCATCAATAGATTCAAGAATATCATCCAATGCTAAATGTGCGCCCTTTTTGGTGACTTTGGCAAGTACTTCAGGGTTCCAACGGCGCGCCAGCTCTTTTACCGTACTAACATCTAAATTACGATAATGAAAATAGTCTTCAAATTCAGGCATATATTTGACTAAAAAGCGTCTATCTTGGCCAATGCTATTACCACACATAGGCGATACACCTTTAGGTACATATTGTTTTACAAACTCAAGCGTTTCAGCCGTTGCTGTTGCTAAAGATACATTACTCTCTAAACAGCGTTGTGTAAGCCCTGATTCACCATGATGTTCAATGCACCATTGGTTCATATTATCTAAGACATCTTTACTCTGTTTAATGGCAAACACTGGGCCTTTGGCCAAAATATTTAATTGACTGTCTGTCACTATGGTGGCAATTTCTAAAATGACATCAATTTCAGGCTCAAGTCCTGTCATTTCTAAATCAAGCCAAATTAAATTGCTATCGCTACAGCTCATGAAAATTCCTTATAACTGTCTTTTTATTATCGTATTACAAACCTAAGTTAGGCAACAGTAGCCAATCACTAAGTAAGCATTAGGTGAAACATTAATAGTTAAGTATAATACGTTACTCAATATTATATTCAAAATTATTCTCAATTTAGTCCGAAGTAAGACAAAAGCAGGTAAAACGTGGCGAAAAAAAAGCTAACTCATGGGCAATCACGACGCATAAAAGCTAATCAGGCAAAAAAGCTGCGCAATAAAAATGATCAGCAGCATTGGCAAGACGATGAACTTGGCGAGGCTAAATCAGGTATTGTGATCAGTCGTTTTGGTCAGCACGCTGATGTAGAAAGTGAACAAGGTGAAGTATTTCGCTGTAATTTGCGTCGTTCAATTGGTTCCTTAGTCTGTGGCGATAAAGTTTTATGGCGTCAAGGCAAAGTAACCGAGCATAGTATTTCAGGTGTCATTGAAGCTGTTGAAGAACGAAAAACAGTGCTGTGCCGTCCCGACGTTTATGATGGTATAAAGCCTATTGCAGCAAATATTGATCAAATATTTATTGTTTCGTCTGTATTGCCTGCATTTAATACTGATATTATTGACCGTTATTTAGTTGCCGCCGAACAAACGGGTATAACACCAATAATTGTACTAAACAAAATAGATTTATTTGATAATAATAACGAAGCTAGCATTATGGCAAGCTTAAAAATTTATCAAGACATTGGCTATCAAGTATTGCTGGTAAGTAATGAAAATGGTCAAGGCATTAAAGAATTACGCCAGTTATTAAATGATAAAGTTAGTATTTTTGTGGGTCAATCGGGTGTTGGAAAATCAACCTTAGTGAATAGTTTAATGCCTGAACTAGGGCTAATAACTCAACAAGTTTCTAATAATTCGGGGCTAGGTCAACACACCACGACAGTTGCTCGACTATTCCATTTTGCACAAGGAGGCGATTTAATTGACTCTCCTGGCATACGTGAATTTGGTCTTTGGCATTTAAGTGCTGATGAAGTATTTAATGGTTTTATTGAATTCGCACCATTTCAAGGGTTATGTAAATTTAGAGATTGTAAACATCAACAAGACCCCGGATGTGCGCTTACTGCAGCAGTCGAAAACAAACAAATACATCCATTGCGCTTTGCTAGCTTTCAACGAATTTTAGCGAGTTTAGGCACCAACAAACTCACTTCACGCTTTAACGATTAACTTATTTAAAAGGTTTTAAACGTAACAATGTTAAATAAACTAAAAATTACTCTGCAATATATATTACCAAAACACGCCATTTCTCGCTTAGTGGGTAAATTAGCTGCCGCAGAAGCGGGTTGGTTAACGACAAAATTAATCTCTGTATTTATTAATGCCTATCAAATAAATATGAGTGAAGCAAAATATAAAAACGCCAGCGATTATAAAACCTTTAATGATTTTTTTACTCGAGAACTTGCTGAAGGTGCTCGCCCAATTAACAACGACGATAATTGTTTATGTTATCCCGTTGATGGGGCGATTAGTCAACAAGGCGACATTGTTGAAGGGCAATTAATTCAAGCAAAAGGCTTTAATTACAGTTTAATCAGCTTACTGGGTGGTAAAACTGAAACGGCTGAACCATTTCAAGGGGGTAAATTTTCTTGCATTTATTTAGCACCTAAAGATTATCATCGTATTCATATGCCTATGGCAGGTACGTTACGTGAAATGATTTACATACCCGGTGAATTATTTAGCGTAAACCCATTAACGGCGAATAATGTTCCTAATTTATTTTCTCGCAATGAACGTGTAGTTACTATTTTTGATACCGAGCATGGCGCAATGGCAATGGTATTAGTCGGAGCAACCATAGTGGCAAGTATTGAAACTACATGGGCAGGTACAATTACACCACCAGCAGGTAAAGATATTTTTCGTTGGCAATATCCAGCTGAAGGTGTTGATGCAATTCGCTTTAATAAAGGTGATGAAATGGGTCGATTTAAGCTAGGCTCTACCGTTATTACCACCTTTGCACCTAATATGGTTGAATTTAATCCACAAGCAGGCGCCGAAACAGTGACTCGCTTAGGTGAGTATTATGCAGACTTACTACGTTGAAATTAATATAAAAATTCAATTATCCCAGTAAGACGCCTGAATGAATTTTAAACATTTTTAACTCAGTTCTTGCGCAACAATACAAAGCAAGATACGATTAGATTCGTATAAGATCATAAAAATTGATGATCGCAACATATTTTTTAGTTGGACAAATTTAACAATTTGGTCAACTAGCTAGCAATAAAGGAAATTTTAATGGCGGGTTCTAAACCAACACTCAAGCCTACCGAAGCTGAGTTATCCCTACTAAATATTTTGTGGAAAATAGGTCCAGCAACGGTCAAACAAGTACATTTAACCGTTAGTGAAACACAAAAAATTGGCTACACCACAGTACTTAAAATTTTGCAAATAATGCATGAAAAAACGTTAGTTGTCCGTGATGAAACTAATAGAGCTCACGTTTATGCACCAGCAGACAGTCAAGTGCAAACACAAACGTCTTTATTAAAAGATTTAGTCACTAAAGCTTTTGGTGGCTCAACCTCTAAATTAGTAATGCGTGCTATTGGCGATTCAACCACCAAAGAAGAAATTAACGATATTCGCCAAATGCTTGATCGCTTAGAGCAAGAAAGCAAACAATAAACTCATATAATATAAATAGCAGAAATAATAAAATTAAATGTTAGAGAATCCTTTTTTATATAGCCTAGCAATCACCCTTATCCATTTTATATGGCAAGGTTGCTTAGTTGCGTTAGTATTAAAGTTAATATTTACTTTTATCTCTCCCAAGAAACCACAATTAAGATATGCCGCTTCTGCTATAGCCATGTTAATTAGCTTAGCCTTACCCTTAATAACTTTTTTTATTGTTTATCAAGCCGATTTTGAAAAGCTCACGAGTAATAATGAAACGATTATTGGCTTAGTTAACAATATCGCGCAAAGTAAAGAGTCAGATTTTTCAGTTAACATAATAGAATATATGCCTTTTTTATCTTTAGCTTGGTTAGTGAGTATAAGTTATTTAGCCCTAAAACTTATTTTTGATGTTTATTATGTAAAGCAGTTAACACAAACCAATGCTGTACCCGCTAAACAAGCCTTACAGCAGCGCTTTACTGAACTAGCTAATAAAATGTGTTTATGGCGTATGCCGCAGCTATTAATTTCAGCAAAAGCTGAAATACCTATGGCGGTTGGTTGGTTAAACCCCGTCGTTTTATTACCTATTAATATGATTTCAGGGCTAACAAATGCACAATTAGAAATGCTGTTATTGCATGAATTAGCTCATATAAAACGGCATGACTATTTAATTAATTTTTTGCAAACACTCATTGAAATTTTATTGTTTTTTCATCCTGCGATTCGTTGGGTATCAACACAAACGCGTAATGAACGTGAATTTTGTAGTGATGATATTGCTGTGGCTCAATGTTGCAAGCCTATTGCTTATGCTCGCACTTTGACTGAAACCGCGGCATTATGCCAAAAACACCAACACTCTATCCCACAAATGGCATTAGCAGCATCAGGTGGTGATTTAAAACAACGCGTTATACGCTTGGTTGACTCGCATTGCACTTCAAGCAATGATTTTGGAAAATGGCTAGCTGGAATTTTTGTTATATTGAGTGTTATAGGCTTAAGTACGCGCTCCATGCTTAATTTACCTACCTTAGAAGATAAATTAGCCTATTTGCCTTTTTATTCTAATGCTACTACACCTAAATATGAAGCAAGCACTCTAGCCGATCCCATTAATTTATCTCAAACACCGATAGCACAACACCTGCTTAATAATACAAAACAACTAACAAACTCATTAGATGGAATAGAAACAAGGCTTAAGCAACAAGGAATAACAAAACAACTACAACCACAGCAAGTCACAGCGCCCAAAGCAGTAGCAACTATTTTAGTCACAGCAAAAAATCAAAAAACTCATAGTGCAAATATACTTTTGGCAGAAGAAAAACTAAACCAAAAAAGAAGAAATAATAAAGAAGTATCACAATCTTTAACAAAAGCAAACAACACAGTTAGTTTATTGACTAAACAAAAATCAAAAATCACTTTAGAAAATCAAACTAACGAAATAAATAAGGTAAATGGTCAACATTTGTTACTGGCCTCTAGCACCAAAAACACTGACTCAATTGAACAATTGAATGAAAAAGTATTTAACAAAAATTTTGCGCCAAATAAAACCCTAAACAAGTCAGTACTTAGTACTAAAACATTACACTTAGGCAAGCATCGTGATGTTGATGTGCTTGAACAATTTAATATACCGACAAACCCTTATGCCGCTCAATTAGCAGAATTAGCACAACCTTATAATGATAAAAAGATAATAAATAAAGACTCTGAAAACAAAGCAGCACAATTAATTAGTTCGTTTGCCCCTAAATACCCTCAAATAGCCAAACGTAAAAAAATTGAATTAGAACTATTAGTACACTTTATTGTTGATACTAATGGTTACGTAAAAAACATAAGATTTGAACAACAAAATAAAGCGTCGTATTTTCGACGTTCAATAAGAGCGGCAATGAGAAAATGGCGCTTTAAACCCGCAGAAGTCAAGGGCAAAAAAGTGCCAAGTAAGATGTCTAAAATATTTTCTTTTAATTTAACCGATTAAGCTCACAACCCTCGCTTTCTCTGCTGCATTGTTAGCCATTTATCTTTTTGTTCAGGTGTTAACATTGCATACAAATCAAACCGACTTCTCGCTTTAATGAGTGCGAGTTGATCAAATGTTGATTTATAGTTTTCTTTTAATGCCAATATTGCTTGTTCATCAAAACTACTTGCGGTTACTAGGCTTTGCATTGCTTGCTGAAATGCTTGCATCATAGGTTGATATTTTTCTCGTTCAGCTTTAGCTTTTTTAAAGATTTGCTTAACACGTTGACGCTGCTCAGTTGTTAACTGTAATTTTTTTGCCATATGCATAAAACGCTTTTGCATCATTTTTTTATGCTTATTATACTCACCATTATGGTGTGCTTTACCTTGATGCTGAGCATTAAATGTTGTCATTTCAATATCTTTGTCACCCATTGGTTTTGCCATAGCCGTTGCTGTTGTTAAAGATGTCACTGTTAATGTAGCTACCAGTAAAGCTAATTTGCTGTATTTAATAAATTTCATTATAAATCCTCAATTTTAAAAAGTGTTTTTTGAACTAACTCTTGTCATCGTGATTAACTATAACCATTGCAATGCAAAGAAACGCAAACCAATGTAAAGGTTGTGTAAAGGCTAGGCATTTATTTTTAGTTTAATACAACAATACGCTATGCTAGTGCCAATTAATGATGTTGAGATGTTTTATGAATTTAACCCAAGCGACTACTAGACATATTTTATTAATTGATGACGATCAAGAGCTTGCTGAACTTTTAACGGAGTTTTTAGCCAGTGAAGGTTTTGTTTTACATTGCTGTTTTGATGGTGTGTCAGGCTTAGCTAAAGCATTTGATGAGTCGATTGATTTAATATTGCTTGATGTAATGATGCCTGAGCTCAACGGTTTTGAGGTCTTAAAAGCGCTTGGCGACCAACATAAAACACCGATACTCATGCTAACGGCGAAAGGAGATGAAGCCGATCGTGTGCTAGGTTTAGAGTTAGGTGCTGATGATTATTTAGCAAAACCCTACAATCACCGTGAATTGTTAGCGCGCATTAAGGCGATACTAAGACGAATAGATATCGCCAAAGCCACCAATAAAGACAGCATAATTGATAAAATAAATGCGGTAGAATTAAACCACGGTACCCGTGCTGTTTATTGCCATCAACAAGAAGTCACGCTAACGGGTACTGAGTATCAAATATTACATTATTTAATGCAACATCACGGTGAAGTGGTTAGCAAAGAAACCTTATCAGAAAAAGTACTCGGTAGGCGCTTAACCGCCTTTGATCGTAGTATTGATATGCACGTTAGTAATATTCGCCGTAAACTATTACCACACAGCCCTAGCGATAAGTTAAGCACCATTCGTGGTGCTGGCTATTTATTTTTATCGGGTGATAAAAATTAAACTCGCTTATTTCCACAAATAACATTTAACAACTCAAATTGATAAGTAGCTAATTTTATGACTAAATACTTCAAATCATGGTTATCATCCATCAATGTTAAGCTATTTTTTTGGTTTTGGATTGTGGCTATTATTTCAGTGCTTTCATCACATTTTATTATTTCTCAGCTTACTGAAGACAGTTTAATTTTACCTGCTCACCGTGGTGATATGCGGCAGTTACATAAAATATCTCGTTATAATAATCACCATGCTAACTTGAGTGTTAAGCAATTTTTACAAAGCTTACCTCTTTATAAAGCGAACAATGTATGGCTAAAAGATAATAATAAACACATTTATAGTGCAAAAAAGCGTGCTAATAAAATACTTAAAAATTATTTACGACAAAATAGTTTAACCGATCCCATTTCTATTCAATTTAGACGGTTACGGTTAACGGGTCCATTAAGCATTAAGATAAAAAATCAACCCTATCAACTGTATATTTCAAACCAATTGAACCACCGTGTTCCACCATTGTCGGTTCATCGCATTCCATTGTGGTTGCGTATTACTATTACTGTCACCATTAGTTTTTTTCTTTTATGGTTATTAGCAAAATCATTATCAAAACCCTTACTTAAAATTCAACAAGCCGCTAATGATTTAGGTAATGGTAAACTCAATACGCGTGTTGCTGACCTAGACCAGCGCCATGATGAATTAGGGCAACTGGCAAAAAGTTTTAACCACATGGCTGAAAAATTAGAAAATTCTATTAGTGCGCAACAACGCTTATTAGGTGATGTATCGCACGAATTACGTTCGCCAATGACACGCTTACAACTTGCCATTGCGCTAGCACATAAGTCTAAAAACTCACCCGATGAATTAGAAAAATACTTATTACGTTGTGAAAGTGAAATTAATCGTTTAGATGGAATGTTAGAAAATGTAATTGCGCTTTCTCGCTTAGAAAACACCATGCCGTCAATCAATAAAGCGCCCGTAAACATAAATAAACTATTGCGTGATTTAGTTACTGATGCGCAGTTTTTAGCCAATGAAAAAGCCATTGTGATCCATAACCCACCCAGCCAAGATATTATGGTAAATGCTGATGAACAGTTACTGGCTAGCGCCATTGGTAATATTTTAACCAATGCGGTTAAATACAGTCCTCAGGGAAGTCAAATATCAGTACAACTTAGCGTAAATAAACAACAATTAATGATTAAAATTACCGACAGCGGTATGGGCGTACCAGAAGCGGCTATTGAGCAGTTATTCGAGGCATTTTATCGAGTACAAAATGATAGAGCTCGTACTACAGGTGGCTCAGGTTTAGGCTTAGCTATTGCGAAACAAGCTATAATCTCTCACCATGGCACTATTCAAGCTTATAATAATGATGGGTGTGGATTAACCGTTGAAATTAAATTACCCTACCATTAAGCGTTTATTTATTGCCGTTATTCTTTTTTTTCAAGGAGCTTCTTTCGTGTCTCATGCCACTTCTTTTAGCACTGAACAACAATTAACACAGAATTACGAAAGTAAGTTTAAGCAATTTTGGCAACAAGGAGAATTTTCTCATTTTAATGGTGTTGATAATATCGCTATTCATTATGCCAGCTTCACCAATAAAGAATATAAAAAGTGTTTAATTATTGCTTCGGGTCGTAGTGAAAGTTATTTAAAATTTAAAGAGCTTATTTATGACTTTTTTCAGCAAGGCTTTAATGTTTTTATACTCGATCACCGAGGTCAAGGCTTATCACAGCGTATGCTAACTAACCCACAAAAAGGTTATGTTAAAAATTTTGATGATTATGCCGATGATCTACACACCTTTATTAACGATATTGTCTTACCTGCTTGTTACAACATAAATAAAAACGAAAAAGCATCAACAATGCCTTTATATATGCTCTCACATTCCATGGGTGGCGCTATTTCTGTACGATATTTACAAAAATATACCAATAGTTTTAAAGCAGTAGTGCTATCGTCACCGATGATAGCCTTTAATAATGGCGGCTTACCATCTTGGTTTGCTAATTTTGTCATTAAGAATGCTGATAAAATAAATCAAGGGTTAGGACAATCACCTTGGTACTTTATTGGCCAAAAAAATTATCTAGCGACTCACTTTAAAAATAACCCGTTAACTCATTCTAAAGTACGTTTTCAGTACTTTATAGCGTTATATCAACAACACCCAGAAATTCAGCTCGGTGGCGTAACGATTCATTGGCTAGCACAAGCTATAAACACTACCAATGCAATTTTTGCGAATCTAACTAAGCTTAAAAGCCCTATTTTAGTCATACAGTCTGGCGGTGACAGTATCGTAGATAATGAGGCACAAAATAAATTTTGTGCCCAACTGCACCAATTAAATCCGCAATCATGCCCTGATGGTAAACCCATAATTATTGATAATGCAAAGCACGAATTGTTTTTAGAAAGGGATACCTTTCGCGCACCCGCGTTACAACAAGCATTAAATTGGTTTAATCAACATACTTATACCAATCTCACAAACTAAGTGATCATTTCTACTGGTTAAAATCACCAACTACTGCGTTATTTATTTTACAATTAGAATAACTAGTTATTAAAATAAATGCCTTATATTTGGCAATTTTACCTGCGTATAAAGTAGGTCACTTAATTAATGAAACTGGTATTAATTACTCAACATCTTTTATTGCTGTAGTGCGCTCCACATCATCACCCACGGTACTAACAGGATCATGGTGAATAAAAACTTCGCATGGCGCGAGTTGCTGCATAATTTCTTGTTCTATTTCTTCGCCGATGGCGTGTGCGGTAAATAAAGATAAATTATCGTCTAACTCTAAATGAAATTGAATAAAACGTTGTTGTCCTGCTTGTCGGGTGCGCAAATCATGCACACCTAAAGCTTTATCATTGCGTAAGGCAATACTAATAATTTGTTGTTGTTCGGCTTCAGTTAATTGATGATCCATTAAATGCTTAACACTTAACCATATTATACTTCCAGCCCCAAAAAGCAAGTAAGCACCCACCAACACAGTAAAAAAGCCATCAGCTCTTAACCAAAGTCCTTCACTTAAATATAAAGCCGCCAGCACTCCTAAGTTTAAAAATAAATCTGATTGATAGTGCATAGAGTCAGCACTAATAGCTAATGACGACGTTCGCTTTATGACTTGTTTTTGTAATACCACGAGGGCTAGCGTTGCAAAAATAGCAAAAATAGTGACAATAATACCAATATTCGTTTTTACTATAACAATGGGATTTATAAATCGATCAATGCCATTAATAAGTAATAATATTGCGGATCCCAAGACAAACGCCGCCTGTACTAATCCAGCTAAGCTTTCTGCTTTACCATGACCAAATTTATGCTCATTGTCGGCAGGTGCTAATGCAAAGCGTAAAATAACTACATTCATTAACGAGGAAAACAAATCAAGCATAGAATCAGTGCTTGATGCCAACATGGCGCTAGCTTCAGTGGCAAACCAAGCATAAAGTTTAACAATTACCAAAAGTAACGCGGTCATTGTTGCGGCTTTAGCGGCTAATTGCACCCAATAATTATAATCATCATTATCTGCAGTCACTGATGTGTTATTTGTATTCAAAAGAAGTCTCTATAATGCGAATTAGCTAAATATGTAATATAACAAGCTAATTTGTTATAATCAGCTGGTTATTTATTATTTTCACCCCTTTTCCTACAATTATCCATAAAAATCAGGCTGAGCTATGTTAGATGTTGTTTTATTTGAACCGAAAATCCCTCAAAATACGGGAGCAATTATTCGATTATGTGCTAACTCAGGCTTTCGTTTACATTTAATTGAACCTTTAGCCTTTGAGTTTGATGACAAAAAATTAAAACGTGCGGGACTTGATTACCATGAATTTACACAAGTAAAGCGCCATGCTAATTTTACTGCCTTTATTGTTAGTGAACAGCCTAAACGTATTTTTGCAGTTACCACTAAAGCCACCAATTATCATGCGGAGGCTAAATTTGAACTCGGTGATTATTTACTTTTTGGTTCTGAAACTCATGGTTTACCCGATGTGGTTCGCGATCAAATTCCTGAACAACAAAAAATTCGTATTCCTATGCTAAAAGATAGCCGCAGTATGAATTTGTCTAATGCGGTATCCGTGATTGTTTATGAATCATGGCGACAATTGGGGTTTACTCATGCCGTGTAGATTTTATTCTGCATGACAAAGCAGGCGTGCGAGCTGATAATCAGCTGACTTTATCTATTTTTTGTTTTTCAGAAACCTTGTTCTATTTTGGCTTGAATAAATTTAAACAATTCGGTTTCTGGAATGGGTTTAGAAAAGTAATAACTTTGTATTAAATCACAATATAATGACCTTATCTTGCAAGTATTGTTGAGGTTAAATAAAGGCGTTTTACAAAGGAGAATAATCAGAAGATGCGCGATATTTTATGAGTAGAGTTAAGCAAAGTGATGCAGAAAAACTTACTCACTATGTATATACTCATCGGGGTGTAGAGAATAATTTGCACTGGATATTAGACACGGCATTTGATGAAAATAGTTGTAGAATTCGCTAAGGTTTTGCTAATTAAAATACGGCAATATTACACCATATATCTTTAAATCTTCTGAAGTCAGAAAAATAAAATAAAGCGGCAGATGGCTGATGCACTTTGTTGTTTGTATAAATACAAACTTGAATAACTTCTTTTGCTAAATCAACGCCAACTGTAGTATTACTCATGTTAGGACTCTTTTTAATATTGTTGTATGAGAGCTTTAATATTACCCCATATTTTAGGTGTGGGGGATTCCAATTATCTCACATTTTAGCCAGCTTTTTTGCGCCGCTTAAGTGTATAATGGTTCAAAAGCAATAGATGAAACAAAAATATTATTAAGTGTTAAGTTAACTCCATTTTCGGATAATAAGATTATAGGGTTAATAAATAAGGTGAGACAGTAACAACGTTGCTAACAATAAGCTTAAGCTAGCTATGTAAAAATACTATTGGCACTTTCACTTACTATTAAAATAAGGACATACTTTGAAAAAATTAGTTTTACTTTTATCTCTTTTATCTCTTAGCTGTTTAGCTGAATAAAACAATCAATATAAAAATTATTCTGTCGGGTTAGGCGTTGGAGCCATGTATAGCGGGATAGGCGCAAATATTTCTTTTGTTTCAAAAAATGATCTAAAATATATCTCTGCGGGCTGTACTGAATATAGTTCTGTAATGGGAGCTTCTTGTGGCTTTGGGGCAGGTTGGATTAAAACTGATTTATTTAACGTTGACTCTAATAAACATGGCTTTGGTGTTTATGTTAGCTCAGTTGGTAAAGAATATAGTTATAGTTACACATCAACCTCGAATGGCGTAGACTATCATCGTCATAAACATAATATATACGGTGTTGGTGTTAGTTATACATATTTCATGAATGGCATTGATCATTCAGGTACCACTTTGGGTCTTTCCGTTCATGCCACTAATGCAGACTTTAAAAGTCGTATTAATGGTTTCTTTCAAGTTGGCTATCAGTTTTAATCTTCTCGGGTTTAATTACTGAAATTTTGTTCTGCTACGCGCCGCAAAATTTCAGTGATATCACTATTGTTCTCATTTCGCCTTACCCGTAAAATACTCGTATGAAAACAAATTTAGTTACCCGCAAGGGCTATGAAAAATTACAGCAAGAATTAAATCACTTGTGGAAAGTTGAACGTCCCGAAACCACTAAAAAAGTGTCTTGGGCGGCAAGTTTAGGTGATCGTAGCGAAAATGCAGATTACCAATACAATAAAAAGCGTTTACGTGAAATTGACTGGCGAGTGCGTTATTTACGCAAACGTTTAGAAAGCTTAAAAATTGTTGATTATTCACCGCAGCAAGACGGTAAAGTGTTTTTTGGTGCTTGGGTTGAAATAGAAAATGATGATGGTGAAACCCTTAAATTTCGTATTGTTGGCCCCGATGAAATTTATGGTCGCAATGACTATATTTCTATCGACTCGCCCATGGCACGCGCTTGTTTAAAAAAACAAGTTGACGACGATTTTGAAGTACCAACCCCTAATGGTACCAAAACTTGGTATATAAATAGTATTTCATATTCAGATGATGATGCAGAACAGTAAAATCAAAAGTTAACAGGCTCTAGCCAAAATGTTATTTTTTAGGCACTATTAAGCATATGATTTTCAAGGATGTCTACTTAAGTGGTTTCTGTAAAAGATAGTGACGAACTAAAACAAGAATTAGCAAAGCTTAAACAAGAGTTTAGCCAACGCATTAATAGTTTAGAAGCTAAAATTTCACAACTTTCGATTGAAAAAGACAGCAGTAATGCTGAAGCTGTTGAGGTTAGTCCTTTGTCGGCTTTGGCGCGGCAATCTGTGACAGAACCAGCGCAGATTGCTACAAAAAGTACGACTGTTGATAAAAAATCATCAAGCGTAAAGAAGACAAAAATTATTCATTTTATCTTTGCCTTGTTTAGTAAACTCATCCCGTTATTTTCATTTTTATCTCTCTTTCAAGAATGGCTTAGTCCCATCGTAAAAATTTATAAGTCGTACCAACAACGCGGTATGGCAGGCATTTTTTTAATTACAATTATTGGTATTGCGCTAACACTATTGGGTGTTGGTTATTTAATGCAATTATTAATAGACCAGTTAGGCTCGGGCATAAAAGCCTTACTTATGGGCTTTGCCGCTGTCACAACAATATTTATTGGTATTAAACTTAAAAGCAAAACACAATTTAGTGAATTTGCTACGGCGCTGGTGGCGTTAGGTGTGCTAGTTGCATACAGCACTGTGTATTTTGTTGGTAGTGTTTATCAGCTTATACCTAGTATTGCGGTGTTATTTTTATATTTGCTGGTGGCGTTATCAAGCCATTTGTTAGCGCTTTATCTCGACACAAAGGTGATCGCTAGTTTAGGCATTATGGGTATTGCTACTATGCCGTTGTTTTCTGGTACGGTTGCTTTAGTAGGTAATTATTATTTGCTTTCGCTGGCCTTTGTAACCACCAGCAGCTTAATTTTAGCCTATAAAAAATTGGGTGCTTGGCTCGCAAATTTAACCATGATTTTTACTTTGTTGGCGATTGAATGGTTAGTAAATACGCAAGCTCATATTGTTTCAGCTTGGTTAATTAATCTATTTTATTTATTGTTTTTTAGTTATTTATGTTGCTCATGCTTTAAACAACAAGCCAAGTTAGCACAATTATTTACTATTATGGCGGCGACAATAAGTGCCACCTTAATGCTGTTTTTTCAAAGTTCTGGTTTTATATCAAATACCGTAACAGTGTTATATTTGGCAAACGCATTGATCGCGATAATTGTTGCTGTTTTCTTCTATTTGGCGCGCAATCAGCTCACTAAAATGTTGGTGTTAATTGCCGCAACATGGTTGGTATTTGCCATTATTAGTGCGATTAATAATAGTTATTGGGGCATTGCTTGGGCGGCAGAAGGGCTATTGCTGCTTTATATTGGTCGTCGTTTTGCGCTTAAAGCGGTGATTAATCAAGGACAGTGGCTTATTGCGGCAGCATTAATTTATTCGTATGCGGCGCTCGCCCCTTATTTTCCTTTACCCGCATTAAAAACCTTTGATGGCTGGTTGCTCGCTGTAGTTATTGCGGTTGTTATCGGGCTATGGCAACGCTTAATTGTAAACAACGCACTATTTAATCGTATTACTCAAGATAAAATAAAACCAATATTACAATTAATTGAAGTAGTGTGGCTAAGTTCTTTATTGATTGCCAGTTCGGCTGCTTTTGTTGGGCAATGGACGGGGGCTTTAGTTATTTTATTACAAATCGCGATATTATTTCGCGCGCGCTATTGTAAAAATGTGTGGATAGAATATTTTGCCGCATTTCTGATTGTCGTACCATTATTTTACGTTGCACAAGCGAGTGTTGATATTGACAGCATCTATTTTTCTGATTTAGCTTTATTTGCCAAAGTCGCGGCTGCGTCTGCTTTTGTACAATTATGGTTATGGGCAGCTTACTATCGACAATTTTATCCTAAGAGTAAGTTAGTTAATTTAGCCGAAAAAATGCGCATTTTCTTTTATTTACTCTTACCTGTGTTTTGGTTAGGTTCAGCGGTTAGGCATTTAGAGGGATATTTTGTCAGCATAGTGTGCTTATCGCCGCTAGTGGCGAGTTTACTTGCTTATCGTTATAAAAAAACGGTTTTTCTTATCGAAACTAAATTATTAACGGTGCTTTCAAGTTTAGTCGTTATTGTGCTGCTAGGTACTCATAATTGGCTAAGTGCGCTAATCGGCACCTTAGGTTTTACGCTTTTTTATACTAGCGCTATATTCTTTAACCAACGCTTTATTAAACAACTATCGTTGCGCAAATTAACTTATTTTATTGTGAGTTGGGGAATTGCCACACTAGGTAGTGCGTTACCTATTGCGGTAGCTTGGTTATTTAACGATATTTATAGTGCTTTTATTGTGGCGAGTATTTATTGGCTAATTTGTTTTGCTTTTGTCAATAAAATAGTTTACTTAAAACGCAACGAAATATTAATTAATAGTATTAATGTATTGTTGATTTTAGTCTCGTGGAAGCTCAGTTTAGTCGAAAATGTTACGTTTATGCTGATGCCTGTAGCCTTTTTAGGGCTATTAAGTTATCAATACAAGCAGCAACAGCAATTGCGGCTTATTAACCGTATAACAAAGGGCAATGTTGATATTCTACTACACAGTATTGCGGCTATTTCTTATATTTTTACTTTTCAGGCATTAACAACATATAAGCTAGAATTATTAATTGCGCCAGCATTAGTATTGCATGGCATTGTTATTTTATTAACCTTGAGTGATCGCTTAATTAAGGTGAAATTTGCCTTTGTTTTAATATTATTAGGTATTCTAAAATTAGCACTAATTGATGCTGCTAACGCCGTGTTATGGCAAAAAGTAGTGTTATTTATTGGCATTGGCGTGTTTTTGTTATTTTCAGCCTTTTGGTATCAAAAATTGCTCACTAGGATTAATACCAAAGAATAACGGGTATATTCATAGTTAGCTTATTAAAAAGCTTTGTTTGTTAGTTTAAATCTTTTAAAATTCGCCCCCAAAATTTATTTTTAAATCACGTTATTAGGACAACCGTTTTTATGAACGCTATTGCCGAGCAAATTGCTAACGAACTAAAGGTTAACACCGCACAAATTCAAGCCGCCATTACTTTATTAGATGATGGTGCCACTGTGCCGTTTATTGCCCGTTATCGTAAAGAAGCAACGCAAGGCTTAGACGATAATCATCTACGTCATTTAGCTCAGCGTTTAACTTATTTGCGTGATTTAAATGCTCGTCGCCAGTTAATTTTAAATAATATCGAACAACAAGGTAAGTTAACTCCTGAGCTTAAAAGTAAAATTGAACAAGCAGATAACAAAACCCGTTTAGAAGATTTGTACCTGCCATATAAACCTAAACGTCATACCAAAGGGCAAATAGCGATAGCCGCAGGGCTTGAGCCGATAGCCGATAAATTATTTAAAAACTGGCAACTAAACCCCGAACAGCAAGCGCGTGAGTTTATTAATGTTGATGCGGGTTTTAATGATGAAAAAACGGTACTTGATGGTGTTATGGCTATTTTAGCCGAGCGCTTTAGTGAAGACGCTGATTTATTAGCAAAATTACGTAAGCATTTATTAAAACAAGCGCATTTAACCAGTAAAGTGGTTAAAAGCAAGCAGCAAGAAGCGGCTAAATACCGTGATTATTTTGAACATAGCGAGTTATTAAAAAAAGTACCATCGCACCGTGCTTTGGCTATGTTTCGTGGTCGTAACGAAGGTTTATTAAGGTTAAGTTTAGACGTTGATCCGCAACAAGAAAATAGTCGGGTATGTAGTGCCGAACAAATTATTCTTGATCATTATAACTTGCGCTTATCGCAACAAGCAGGCGCTAAGTTTTTAAACCAAGTCGTTCATGCTAGTTGGCAAACAAAATTGAGTAAATCGTTAGAAACCGAACTATTAGCACAATTGCGTGAACAGGCAGAAAGTGAGTCGATTAAAGTATTTGCCACTAATTTAAAAGACTTATTAATGGCAGCACCTGCTGGTGCAAAAGTCACGCTAGGTTTAGATCCTGGTTTACGTACGGGTTGTAAATTAGCGTTGGTTGATGCTACCGGTAAGTTATTACACACGAGTACTATATTTCCACACGCACCGCAAAATAGTTGGGATAAATCACAACGCACGTTAGTGAATTTATGTAAACAACATAAAGTGGAATTAATTGCCATTGGTAATGGCACAGGATCACGCGAAAGCGATCAATTAGTGAGCGAGGCCATTGCTCAAATTGAACCAAGCACTAATGTGGTAAAACCCACTAAAGTTATTGTTAGTGAAGCTGGTGCATCGGTTTATTCAGCTTCAGAACTTGCCGCGAAAGAATTTCCTGATTTAGATGTGTCGTTGCGTGGCGCTGTCTCTATTGCTCGACGTTTACAAGATCCCCTTGCAGAATTAGTTAAAATAGAACCTAAAGCTATTGGTGTGGGTCAATATCAGCATGATGTTAACCAAAGCCAGTTAACGCAAAGCCTTGAAGCGGTTATTGAAGATTGTGTAAATGCGGTGGGAGTTGACTTAAACAGTGCTTCGGCAGCCTTGCTAACACAAGTTTCAGGCTTAACAAAAACGATGGCACAAAACATTGTTGCTTATCGTGATGAAAAAGGGCGCTTTAATAACCGTAAAGAATTACAAAAAGTCGCGCGTTTAGGGCCAAAAGCCTTTGAACAAGCGGCGGGTTTTTTACGCATTAATCAAGGCGAAAATCCTCTTGATGCGTCTGCGGTTCATCCTGAAAGTTATCCCGTAGTCGAAAAAATAATTGCTGACTTACATACTGATATAGCCAGTGTTATTGGCAATAGCGAGCAGTTAAAAAATATCAAACTCAGTGATTATATTAGCCAAGGTTTTGGTGAAATCACCTTAAAAGATATTTTGAGCGAATTAGAAAAACCAGCGCGCGATCCGCGTCCTGAATTTAAAACCGCCACTTTTAAAGAGGGTGTAAATACGGTTAATGATTTAGCCGTGGGCATGATCCTCGAAGGTGTTATTTCTAATGTGGCTAATTTTGGCGCATTTGTCGATATTGGCGTGCATCAAGACGGTTTAGTACATATTTCATCATTAACCAATAAGTTTGTTAGCGATCCGCGTGAAATTGTTAAAGCAGGTGATATTGTTAAAGTAAAAGTATTAGAAGTAGACGCTGAACGTAAACGGGTGAGTTTAACTATGCGTTTAGATGAGCAAGCTGGCGCTAATTCTACCCAGCCAAGCAAGGATAAAAAGCACAATGGTAAACAAGGTGCAGCTAAAAATCAGCAGCATAAATCTACCACGCATAATAACCAAAGCCGAGCGCCGCGCAAACCGAAAGAGCCTGCCAATGCCGCCATGGGTAACGCCTTTGCTGACGCTTTAGCTAAATTGAAAAAGTGATAATTAAGCGCCTTATTCAACATCATAGATCTTATTTGTAAAGATAAAAAAAGGGGAAGCCAAAACTTCCCCATAAACATTGCAATTGCAAACTCTATCTAATTACCTTTATAAAGTATATTTGTAATTCACTGTTGGTATAACAAATTTTCTCTTGGTGTATGAAGGTAGGTGCTGTTACAGGCCTCCACAATCGATACCCGCAGGTAATTTGAATATATAATTTAAATAAATTAGTCTAAAGCGACAATTTTATTGTTATAATTAAGCATTAAGGCAGTAAAGAAAGAAAAATAAGCTCTAGATCAAAAAAAATCACTTTTAAGGGTATAAAGTAAAAATAGAGCAGGTACAGGTAAAAGAGGTATTAATTATGGACATAAATAAAAAAGACTTGTTTGATATTTTACAAAATAAAAAAAGTGAGTTACTTAAACGTATAACAGCGATTGAAAATGATTTTAAAAAAGGGCGTTCGCAAGATTTTTCGGAGCAAATGACAGAAACTGAAAATGATCAAGTTCTCGACGAAATTCACCACGAAGCGAAAGTTGAATTAAAACAAATTAATGAGGCTTTAGTGAGACTTGAAAATAATAGTTATGGCATTTGTGTTAAATGTGAAAAAACTATTTCGGCAGCGCGTTTAGAAGCTTTGCCTTATGTAAATACTTGTATTAATTGTGCGCAATAATAATTTGCGGCTTTAATATAATAATCAACTTTAATGATAACCAAGGATTAATTATGCCAATTGAAAAACATGACCTACATCACGAGTTTCCTGAATTTAGCAAAGAAATTCATGATTTAAAAATGAACGATGCACATTTTGCTAAATTATTTGTTAAATACCATGATTGTGATCATGAAATAAATCGCATTGAGCAAGAAATAGAAACGCCAAGTGATGAATATGTAGAACAAATTAAGCTAAAACGCGTAGCGTTAAAAGATGAGTTGTACGCCTATTTAAAAAAGCAAAAAAAAGTAGTATCATAAAAATTAATAGGTAAAAGAGAATAAATAAAGTTTACATATTAAAATATGTAAACTTTATTTTATGCCTTCCATTGTCTGATTATACTTTTGTGATAATGCCAGCAAACATCACTGCTTATAAAAAAGCTAAATTAATCTGAAAAAAACACCTTAGTACAGTCATCATCAATGTAATTGACTCAATATACTATTTACCCATTGAATTATGCCTGCCTCTTGCATTGCACCTGCTTGACGAGCAACTTCTTTCCCTTGATAAAAAATGGCAATAGTTGGAATACTACGAATATTAAACTGTTGCCCTAGCATTT
>WGGB01000120.1 GCA_015491935.1 Alteromonadaceae bacterium | reverse complement strand
GTGGATTTAACTTCTTCCATAACAACATAAGTCCTACTTTCGCTTACCGCAGGTAGGCGTAATAAAGTATCACCTAATAAATTGCGGTAAGCCGCCATATCGGCTACACGCGTTTTTAATAAAAAATCAAAATCTCCCGAGACTAAATGACACTCTTGTATTACATCTAATTCATGTACCGCTTTAGCAAAGTCATTAAAAACATCAGGACTCGTTTTAGTTAAGGTTATTTCAACTAATACTAGCAGCGCCGCATCCAGTTTTGTCGGGTTTAATATGGCACTGTAACCCATAATGTAATTATCTTTCTCTAACCTTTTTACCCTTTCTAAACAAGGTGTAGGACTTAAACCAACACGTTTAGACAGCTCTACATTTGCCAAACGGCCATTTTTTTGTAATTCATTTAAAATATTACGATCAATACGATCTATTTTTTTAGTCGTGACTTGTTTCAACTTTATAATTACCTATAAAAATCATGTAAACATTGTAAATATATCGCAAAACAAAAAAATACGACAGGTTATTCTAATAATTTATCATTATACTAGTCAAAAATATTCATCAAAAATTTAAACTCGACATTCAAAATAAAAATAGAGTTAAATACTGACAAAAGATCACAACAGAAAATATGAGGACTTACTTATGATTATTGGTGTACCTAAAGAGATAAAAAACCATGAATACCGTATAGGTTTAACGCCAGCAGGTGTTAAAGAATTATCGGTAAATGGCCACGAAGTTATTATTGAGAATAACGGTGGCGCAGCTATTGGTTTTGATAATGAGCAATATATTGCTGCAGGCGCTAAAATTATTGACAATGCAGCCGAAATTTTTGCTACTGCTGATATGATAATCAAAGTAAAAGAACCTCAACCTGTAGAATGTAAAATGTTACGCCCAGGTCAAATTTTATTTACTTATTTACATTTAGCTCCTGATCCTCAGCAAACTGAATTATTAGTAGCCTCAGGTGCTACTTGTATCGCTTATGAAACAGTTACCGCCAATGGTGGTGGCTTACCTTTATTGGCTCCCATGTCTGAAGTGGCTGGTCGTATGTCAATTCAAGCGGGTGCTCATGCATTAGAAAAAGCTCAAGGTGGCTTAGGCGCATTATTAGGTGGCGTACCTGGCGTAGCCCCCGCAAAAGTATTAATTGTTGGTGGTGGCGTTGTTGGTACTCAAGCTGCTCGCATGGCGGTTGGTATGGGAGCAGATGTTACTATTTTAGATCGTTCATTACCTCGCTTACGTCAATTAGACACAGAGTTTGATGGCCGTTTAAAAACGGTTTACTCTACCGCAGATGCAATGAATCAACTTATTATCGATGCTGATCTCGTTATTGGTGCCGTATTAATTCCAGGCGCTGCTGCACCTAAATTAGTCACTCGTGAACACATAAAAATGATGAAAAAAGGCGCCGTAGTCGTTGATGTGGCAATTGATCAAGGTGGTTGTTTTGAAACCTCAAAAGCTACTACTCACCAAGAACCAACTTATGTGGTTGATGATATTGTACATTATTGTGTTGCCAATATGCCTGGTGGCGTAGCTCGTACGTCTACGTTAGCGTTAACTAATGCAACAATGCCATTTGCCGTCACTATCGCCAATAAAGGTGCCAAACAAGCACTATTAGATGACGAACACCTATTAGCAGGTTTAAATGTTATGGCCGGTCAAATTACTTACAAACCTGTTGCTGATGTATTAGGTTATGACTATGTAGATGCAAAAGTTGTCTTAAACGCATAATTTACTCGGTAAAATAACACTGAAAAATTGAATGTTTTATCATCAATGTAAAATAAATCGCGCACTTTATACAAAGTGCGCTTTTTTTTTATCTAAAAGTTATTTTACCTACTTGAGTTTATTCCTTAATATCCCCATTAATTAACTAATATACTGTTACTGTAAATACAGTGACTATAAAAAACAAAAGCAATTTGGAGTGTTACATGAGTGAAGCAAGACATTGCCCGCTATTAATTTTAGGCTCAGGGCCTGCAGGTTATACTGCCGCTGTTTATGCAGCACGAGCTAATTTAAAACCCGTGATG
>WGGB01000119.1 GCA_015491935.1 Alteromonadaceae bacterium | reverse complement strand
GTAGCACTTACGGTGGTAACCCATTAGCCTGTGCTGTAGGTGAAGCAGCTTTTGATACCGTGAACACGCCTGAAGTATTAAATGGTGTTAAAGCCAAAGCAGAGCTATACAAAGCAGGGTTATTAGCCATTAATGAAAAATATAACGTGTTTTCAGAAATTCGCGGTAAAGGTTTATTAATTGGCGCGGTATTAACTGAAAAATACCAAGGTCAAGCAAAAGCATTTTTAATGAAAGCCATGGATGAAGGTGTCATGGTATTAGTGGCCGGTGCAAACATAGTTCGTTTTGCGCCAAGTTTAATTATTCCTGATGAAGATATTCAAGAAGGTTTAGCTCGCTTTGAAAAAGCCGTAGCAAGCATGGTTAATGCTTAATAGTTAGCATTAATATAAAAACCAAATGACACGAGTCGAGCCTCGCTCCGCTCGTGTCGAGCTACAATCACTTTATTTAACGAGAATAACTTATGATAATAATACGCCCTATTCAAGCCAGCGATTACGATGCACTGCATCATATGGCTATTGAATCAGGACACGGTTTTACTTCATTACCGGTCAACGAAGAACTGCTAAAAAAACGTATTGCTCACTCCGAAGCTTCATTTAAAAAATCAGTCACTCAACCTGGTAGCGAAGGTTACTTATTTGTTATGGAAGATACCGCAACGGGAGAAGTTGTTGGTACCAGTGGTATAGAAGCTGCTGTTGGCTTAGAAGATGCTTTTTATAACTACCGTTTAGGTAAAGTTGTCCATAATTCACGTGAGTTAAATATCTATAACACCGTAGAAACATTAACGCTTTCAAATGACTATACGGGCGTTACTGAAATTTGTACTTTGTTTTTAGATAGCAATCACCGTAAAAATAATAATGGCCGCTTTTTATCGCGTTTTCGTTTTTTGTTTATGGCTGAACATACTGAACGTTTTGCTGAAACAGTTATTGCTGAAATGCGAGGTGTTTCCGATGAGCATGGCAATTCGCCTTTTTGGGCCTGGCTTGAAGAACACTTTTTTTCAATGGACTTTCCAACCGCAGATTACCTAACCGGCATAGGTAAAAAAGTATTTATTGCTGAATTGATGCCTAAATACCCTATTTATGTCAACTTACTGAATAAAGATGCCCAACAAGTCATTAATAAAGTACACACCAATACGGTACCAGCATTACGCTTATTAGAAGCAGAAGGTTTTGCTCGTCGTGGTTACGTCGATATTTTTGATGCGGGCCCAACGGTTGAAGTTGAACGCGATCATATTAAAGCGATAGTGCAAAGTAAAAAGTGCCAAGTATTAATCTGTAATCATCATGACGATATTGAAGAAAACGATAAATACATAGTATGCAACACCCAAGTCGCTAATTTTAGAGCAACACAAGCACCATTACTCATGCGAGAAACAGCACACCAAGTTGTACTGACACCAAACGTTGCTGAAGCATTACAAGTAAACGATGGTGATTGGGTTCGTGTCGTAAAAAATTAGCACTAATAACAAACTAAAGAATATTTGTGATTTACTTGAAAATATTCTTTAAATGGTTACTATGCTGGCAAGAAATAAACGCCATGTGCGCAGTAGCTAAATTACATAATAACAGTGAAATAAACCTCACTGATGAGGAATACTAAATGTCTCAAAATATTCAATTAATTGACGGTCAATGGCAAGCAGGTTTAGGTCATAACCTTAGTTCGGTAAATCCAGCTCGTAATCAAATAATATGGCAAGGTAAAAGTGCAACCGCTGAACAAGTTGACGCAGCCATTAAAAGTGCTCGTCAAGCCTTTGAGAGTTGGGCTAATATTTCTCTTGAAGCACGTATTGCGGTAATAACACGGTTTGGTGAATTACTTGGTGAAAATAAAGAAGCATTAGCGACTACTATCGCTGAAGAAACTGGCAAGCCATTATGGGAAACTCGCACTGAAATCGGTGCCATGATGGGTAAAGTTAATATTTCTATTAATGCTTATAACGAACGAACTGGCACTAAAGAAAACCCTATGCCAGGAGCTAAAGCCTTTATTCGTCATAAACCTCATGGCGTTGTTGCGGTATTTGGCCCATATAATTTCCCAGGGCACTTACCTAATGGTCATATTATTCCTGCTTTAATTGCTGGTAATACCGTTATTTTCAAGCCAAGCGAATTAACCCCTAAAGTAGCAGAAGAAATTTTAAAAATTTGGCTGCAAGCAGGGTTGCCAAAAGGTGTTATAAATATGGTGCAAGGTGAAATAGAAACAGGTAAAGCCTTGGCAGGTCACAAAGGCATTGACGGCTTATTTTTCACTGGTAGTTCAACCACAGGTCATTTATTACATCAGCAATATGGCGGCCAACCGGGTAAAATTTTAGCGCTTGAAATGGGCGGTAATAACCCATTAATCGTTAAAAACATTAGTGATATTGATGCCGTTGTACATGACATTGTGCAATCAGCGTTTGTTACCACAGGACAACGTTGTACTTGCGCCCGTCGTTTATTTATTGAAGTTGGCGCACAAGGTGATGCCATATTAGCGCGCTTAATCGAAGTGACTAAAAATTTAACTCTGGGTTATTTTGATGATGAAGATCAACCATTTATGGGTTCAATGATTTCAGAAAAAGCAGCCCTAGGATTAGTTGCAGCACAACAACAACTACTTGATATGGGTGGCACATCGTTAGTAATGATGGAACACAAAGAAGCAGGAACTGGTTTTGTTTCTCCTGGTATTGTTGATGTTACCAATACTGATGAAATACCTGATGAAGAACACTTTGGGCCATTATTAAAAGTATATCGTTATAGCGACTTTGATGCTGCTATTGACGAAGCAAATAACACTAGTTTTGGTTTATCTGCTGGTTTACTTGGTGACTCTCAAGAAGACTACGATCACTTTTTCCGTCGTATTCGTGCAGGTATTGTTAACTGGAATCGTCCAATTACGGGAGCTAGCAGCGCAGCACCATTTGGTGGTATTGGCGCAAGTGGTAACCATAGAGCTAGCGCTTATTATGCTGCTGATTATTGTGCTTACCCTGTTGCTTCAGTAGAGTTAGATAAAGTAACTATGCCAGCAACACTAAGCCCTGGTATTAAGTTTTAATATAATTTCAACTTAGCGCTTAAACGGTAGGTCGAGGCTAGTTATACTCGTGTCGGCCTACAAGATTATTTTTAGTACATTATATATAACCATGAATAAACAGAAATTTTTAATCTTATCCCCATTACAACTTGTTGGGCGTCGTCCTGACTTTTTTAAATCTATTGATCAAATCTGATCAAGCTAAACACTCAATTTTTTAACGCTGTAACAGCACTATAGGTATTGCTTAGTACGCAATTTTGCCTTGCTTTGTCTTAAACAGTTTTTAGAGTAAAAACTTTATTTAAACCAATTAAACCATCAACAATAGGAAACTATTATGACTACTCAAGTTACCGAATTATTCAACAACATCTGGCAACATTACCTAGAAGTTACCCCTTCAGCAAAAAAAGTACATCAACTCCTTGGTTCAGGTAATGATGTCATTAATGATCATGTTGCTTATCGCACCTTTAACCTTGAAAAAGTAAATTTAGATAAGCTTGCTGCTCATTTATTAGCGCTAGGTTATAAAGAATGCGGTGAATACCATTTTAAAGCTAAAAAACTATACGCGAAACATTTTGAACATAGTGATAGCACCATGCCAAAAGTTTTTATCAGTGAATTATTAGTTGAGCAGTTATCAGAGCAAGCACAAGCAATTATTCATAAACTAGTCGATAGTGTTGATGAAAATATTGTCGATAAATACGACTTTTTATACTCAGGTAAACCTTGGGATATTACTTTTGCTGATTACCAAACGTTACTTGCCGAAAGTGAATATGCTGCATGGTTATCTGCATGGGGATATCGTGCTAACCACTTCACCGTAAGCATTAACCATTTAGAAAACTTTGATTGTATCAATACCGTCAATAATACGATTAAAACCAATGGTTTTGCCCTTAATAGTGCTGGTGGCGAAGTTAAAGGTGATCAATCAGTGATGTTAGAACAATCGTCAACATTGGCCGATAAAGCCTTAGTTGAATTTGCCGATAAAGCTGTTGAAATTCCAAGCTGTTTTTATGAATTTGCTAAACGTTACCCGACTAATAATGGTGAGCTATATACAGGTTTTGTTGCCGCTTCTGCCGATAAAATTTTTGAAAGCACCGATGCAGTAAAATAAGTTAAATCGCACGATAATTTAGGCGAATAAAGTAAGAAAGGTTATTGAGACTAGATTGATAACCTTTCTTTTTATCTCTTTCATCTCTTTTTATCTCTTTTTATCGATCATATTATTGCTTAGGGCTATTCATTGCCAGATCAGTGATAGAAACATTCGCGCCTTTTCGATCTAATATTTTCAACATTTTTTCACTATTACGACCATTCTGTGCGATAAAGCTAACAATGTTTTCACCATTACATTGTAAATTTTTTGCTATATACGTTTTACTGTAACCAGAGCTAATAATTTTATTGTGCATAGCAGCACGATTACCCGAAAGTGCGGTTAGACATAATTCCGTAAGAATAGAGTTATTTGCGGCGGTAAAATCTTTCGCTTGTGCAGATAAAATAAAGCTTGAAACAACTAAAGCGGCTAAAACTACGGCTTTTTTAGGTAGGTCTTTATTAAAGTTAAACAGCTAAAACAACATTAAAACTGTCTAATATTCAACCACTACTGACATATTTATTTACATTCAATGGTGAATTTTCAAGAAAATAGAATAAAAAATAAAAAGGCGCAAAAATAGGCCTCTTTATCTTATCGTTAGTAATACCATATATGGACCCTCTCCGATTGCAAGACAATTTAAATCGTTGAAATAGAGTGCATTGCAGCCATATATTCGGCTTTTTGCTGAGGTATCATATGATGCCTCTAGCCCTGATGGATTTCCGCCCC
>WGGB01000118.1 GCA_015491935.1 Alteromonadaceae bacterium | reverse complement strand
TTGTTATTTGTATAAATACAAACTTGAATAACTTCTTTTGCTAAATCAACGCCAACTGTAGTATTCTTCATGCTAGGACTCTTCTTAATATTGTTGTGTGAGAGCTTTAATATTACCCCACATTTTAGGTGTGGGGGAGTCCAATTATCTCGCTGCGCTCGTGACAACCTACAAATATGGTAGGTCAATGCTCGCCTAGACATCTATTGATTTATTTATTTTTTCCTTCAGAGAACAAAGAATCTAATTTCTGTTCAAAATCGTGATAACCAAGATAATCGTATAAATCCATACGCGTTTGCATATTGTCTATTTCAGCTTTTTGATCACCATCAGTTAATAATGTTTTATAAACTGATTCAGCGGCTTTATTCATGGCACGAAATGCCGAAAGAGGATAAAGCACCATCGCGCAACCCCATTCGCCTAACTGTTCTTTATTCCACAAATCAGTTTGACCAAATTCGGTAATATTAGCTAATACTGGTACGTCTAATGCTTTGGTGAAAGCACGATAATGTTCTTCTGTTTTAACCGCTTCAGCAAAAATACCATCAGCACCAGCTGCAACATAAGCTTTTGCTCTAGCCAATGTCGCTTCTAACCCTTCTTGAGCAAAAGCATCAGTACGTGCCATGATAAAAAAATCAGGATCGGTGCGAGCATCAACTGCAGCGCGAATTCTATCGACCATTTCTTCAGTTGATACCACTTCTTTGTTAGGGCGGTGACCACAACGTTTTTGCGCCACTTGATCTTCCATATGTACCGCAGCAGCACCTGCTTTTTCCATATCTCGAATAGTTTTAGCAATATTAAATGCGCCGCCCCACCCTGTATCAATATCGACCAACAAAGGCAGATCACACGCCGAAGTAATTCGCTGCACATCAACAATAACATCGGTTAATGACGTCATTCCAAGATCAGGTAAACCATAAGAGGCATTCGCGATACCACCACCCGATAAGTATATTGCCTGATGTCCAATTTGTTTTGCCATCATTGCAGTATAAGCATTGATAGTACCAACAATTTGTAATGGATTATTATTTTTTAATGCTTGGCGAAATTTAGCACCTGGTGATAATTTATGACTCATTATTTATTTTCCTCATTATTTTTCTTTACTGTTTGTTCTGAAATTTTATTTTTGATATTTTGCTTTCTATATTGATACGAGATGCCGCAATATGACGACGCATCAACATTTCTGCTAATTCACCATCACGATCGGCAATGGCTTGAATAATATGTGAATGTTCGTCAAATGCGCGTGATGCCCTTGGGCTATTCATACCAAACTGACAACGATACATACGCACTAAATGATATAACTGCCCACAAATTAAATTAATTAATTGCTGATTATGACTGGCTAAAATAACTTTATAATGAAAATCGAGATCGCCCTGCTCTTGATAATAAGACACGCCATCTTGTAAGGCTGGTGATTGACTATGGCGTTGTAACATTGCCTGCATATCACTAATTTCTTCATCCGTAATATTAATAGCAGCTTGCCGACACGCCATTCCTTCAAGTGCTTCACGGGTGATATAAAGTTCTAATAACCCTTGAGTCGTACACTCAACCACACGTGAACCAATATTTGCTTTTCGCTCAACAAGGTGACATTTTTCTAAGCGATTAAGCGCTTCACGCAAGGTAGAACGACTTATTTGATATTGTTTAGCAAGCTCAGGTTCGCTTATTTTACTACCTGCAAGAATTTTTCCTTCAACAATGGCATGCTGCATTTGTTCAAATACTTTATCTGCTGTAGTCACAGGTGCAGTACGAGTTGGATTATTTAATGGCATTAGTTTTCATCTGATTTTAACAACAAAATTGTCGACAATTTATTAAGACGGAGCTAATGATAGTTTAATTTTGCTAATTGTCAATAATACAAAAGTAGAATTGTCGACAATAAATCAAAAAGCAGTTTCCCACTCAGCGAGAATTAAAAGCTCAGAGGCAAGGCATTAATTGAAGATGCTTTTTAAGCGGTTGAATAAATTATGATCAGTGTCTTGCTATGTGCTCTAATGATACGGAGTGTCAATTAAACTTAGTTGCTTTTATTCGGTTGCCATAAAAACTCTCAACTAAACAAATCCCTACTAAATAAAACTATAGATAGGCTATTGATACACCTTGACAGCTTCAATCTTAACACATTAGAATTTACTAAATTAATAAAACATAAGTAACAATGGTTGGTATAAAAGATGTCCTTACTTAAAACAGTAACTATTATAGGTTCATTAACGTTTATTCTGGTAGGTCCTATTCAAGCTAATACGATCAATAAAAAGCATGGGGTTAATGAAGCAAAAAAAATCACTAAAACTTTTGTAAAAAATTTAAAATCTGAACTAAAAAAAGCGATGGTATCAGGTGGCCCATTAAAAGCGTTGGAGGTTTGTAATACCAAAGCGATGCCCATAACCGCGCAAGTAGCTAAAGACTATAATGTGAATTTAAGCCGTGTTAGTTTAAAAAATCGCAATCCGAATAATGCACCTAATACTTGGCAAAAAGCAATACTTAAAGATTTTGATATTCGTGCCGCAAAAGGTGAAAGTGTTAAAAAAATGGCATACAGTGAAATTGTTAAACTTAATAACAAGAAGCAATTTCGTTTTATGAAAGCAATGCCTACAGGTGCTGGTTGTTTAGTTTGCCATGGTAAAAATATCGCACCTGCAGTAAAAGAAAAATTAGCGTCTCTATACCCTAACGACAAAGCAACAGGTTATGAAAAAGGGCAAGTAAGGGGCGCTATCGTTATCATTAAAGATTTAGATTAAAATCTTACCTCAAATATCACGTATACAGATTAAAATAATAATACCTTAAATCTGTATACGTACTTATTTATCCCCCTAGTGTAACGAGTAAAATTCAACCACAAAAGCATCTATTGTCATCAATGAGCCTATCACAGCGTTAAGAAATAATGATATTTTTATGGTACTTGCCCACACTTTTAAATAAAGTGATACTAGGCATCAATAGAGAAGCTTTTACCAAATATAACTGTAATTAAGATACCAAATGCCTAAGCCAGCATTTTTAGTTGCAAGGTTAGCATTAGAGTAATGATTAAAACTTATAGCTAGTCGATGATGCTCTAATATTTCTGTACCAATGACTAATTTATCTTCAAATAGCCATTTAGATCCCAGCTGTCTACTACTTAATCGGTCACCACTAAGCTTTGTGACACCGACCCCACCCCCAGCGAAAATTGAATAATTTTTTTCAGACCACATATAGTGAAACACTGGTGTAAGGGAAACCGCATCAATATCAGCAAAGTATTCGTTGTTCCAATGAGATGAAGCCAATTCAAGTTGCCAAGTTAGATACTTATTTTCTTTAGCAATCCATTTATGATCAAACGTCCATAATAAAGCGTGCCTACTTGCGGTTGTTTTTGTATCTCCAGCACTTAAATTTCCACCAGCAATCATCACTCCTATATTGGCTAAAGAAGGTGAAGCAATAAGTATTAATGTTAGCCCAAATAATATGATTTTCACGTTTAAATTATCATCCATAGTGCATAAGTTGTTAATAATAATATACTTGAGAACTAATAATTTAACACCAATTATCAATATAAAAAATAGAATACAAAAATAATTTGGGTTTACCACTTAATAAATATTTAGCCGCGGTTTTATTCATCCTAAATCACATTGTTTTTTATTTTTGGCAAGGACTAGACTACGCAGCTAAGCGCATTACTGGTTTTAAAAAAGCTAGTCGGTTAATATATCAACCAGTGTGGATCGAGTATGGTTTGGGTCTAAACACCAATCAAATCACCTTAACCTGTTTTAGCGCGAATAGCTTTAATTTCGGGTTCAGCAAATTCTGTAATATGAGTAGATTTTACTGTGCCTTTATTTTTTAGCGGCTGTATAATTTGTGATAAGCGTCTTGCCATAGGAATGCTCTATTTTTGCTGTTTTGCCAGTTTTTTACTATTGTATTTATTTACTAACCAAAACGCTGGAAACGTAGCTATTTGCACTGTTAATACAATACCTGAAAGTACAGATAACACTTCAATAATTGAGTTATTATAAAAAGCCCCTAAATTAAACAGCATATTACTTATGCCATTTAAGCCAAACATTATAAATACAGCTTGTAGGAAAAATTTACCTTTTTTTACGACGGGGCTATCTTTAGTGTTTTTATTTTCTATTGTTGTGTGATCAACATACTTGTTAGCAATAAGTATAAATAAGGCGCTGTCTGATAAGCAAGACACATTAACTTGCAGGCTTTCGGTTGCACTTATTATAAAGGTGATTTGTTGTTCTTTTTGAATGATTTTTTGTACGACAAATTCTGTTTTATTGTTTTTGTAAACGAGTTTTGCGCCTTTATGCGAGAGTAAAATGGTGGCATTTTCATGCAGTAAATCAAAAGACAAAGGTTGTTGCTTATCATCACATTTTGTTAGTTGCAAATACCGATATAAACTTATAGCCGAGTTTAATTGCGATAAACATTTATAGTGTTTTAATTGATGCGTACTTGCTTGCAGTGTTATTTCTTGAGCTAACGTGGCAAAGTTTAAGGTAACGGTTAACTTTTTATGAGTATATACACTATTGGTAAAGTGATGTACTTCATTACAGTAATAAGCGGTAATGTATTTAAAATAATAGGCGGTGTTGTTATAAAAAAAATGCGGATCGTTTTTCTGTTTTTCGTTTTGTTCAAAAATAAGGCTGTTTTTCTTATTCATTTTGTTAGTAAAAAACATGGTAACAATTCTCCCTGTAAAGAATAATTTCTAAAAAGCGTTAAACAACCTTAACCTGTTAGATTAGTTTTTTCAAAAAAGCACCAAATAAGTCGCTAACCTGTGCTAATGATGAGTTTAAACGGTGATCGCCATCAATAAGATGTAAACTGCATTGTGCTTGTTGTGCATATTTTATGGAATGTTCAACGGGAATAATATCGTCTGACCAACCGTGAGTAATTTCGGTATGAGGTATGTGACTATAGGTTTGTATATTGTAATTGGGCATATACAATGCAGGAGCAAGTAAAAACAGCCCTTGTAGTTGCGATGTACTGTTGTGATTGGTTTTATGCTGCTGCGCGCACACTAACGATACGTAGCCGCCCATGCTTGAGCCAACAAGAATATACTTGTTTTCATTTTGGCTTTTGTTTTGGTTTTCGTTTTTCAATAAATAATCTGCTAGCTTTTGTACCCGTTCGTCGGGTGATTCAATGCCGCGATAGTCGATGCTTGCTACTTCGCAGTTGAGTGCTTTGGCAATATTGGCGAGTGCTTTTATTTTACTGCCCCAAGGGCCACTTTCTTTGCCGTGTGAGAAGATCACTTTCATGGTTTGTTCCTTTTTATTGTTTGTTTTTAGTTAGTTTAAACATCCATTGCTCAACCATTTTAGACCTGATTGCAGTAACGACATAAGGAATAATAATACAAAATAGTAAAAGCCAAACAACCAGTGATTTAGCGATAATATCCCAATAATGCTCTGAATATTTAACAATTAAATCCAAGTCAAAAAAGCCTTTATCATATAAAACATCGAAAAGAGCGCTCGTTTTATATGAATGAAAAATCAATATATTTAAATCCTGTAATGTTAAAAATATCAAATAAATACAAAACATAATCTCCAAAAAATGAATCGACTTTTTAGCGATAATAAATAGAAATTTAATAATTTTTTCTATCCTCAAAATAGAGTTATTTTTCATAGCATTAATTTACCCAAAAAAAATGTTCGTTATTAAGCTGTGCTTCACCTTTAAAGCGATAGGCAACCAGTTTACCGTTTTTGGCGATAGAATAGTCAACACAAGCGAGGTTAGGTAAAATTAAGCTGGGTGTTTGGTTAAACCAATAATGACCGATAAAACAAAGAGGTAGTGATTGTTGATAGCCTGATAATAGCTGTTCAGCTATGGGTTGTTCAAAAGGATCATGATCTACATTACTAGCAGGCGGTTCGCATTCATCTATGATGGCTTGACGAAGCGTTGGCTTTTCTTCATTACTGCTACTATTACTGCTTTGTAGCCACCAACGCGCTCTTACTTCGGTTCGCTCATTGCCATCATTGTCGGTAAACACCACGCCTTGAGGCAATGTTATTTCAACCCCTTTTAATAAGGTTTCAATGTCAGCAAATAAAGGCGTTTTATAGGTAAGCGCTTCGTGTAGCGTTTGTGGAGTAAGGGTATTGCCTTGCAGTTTTTGTTGAACACGCTCAATTACCGTTTGTTGCCAACAAGCATGAACAACGCGTAACCCATCAAATTCTAACCATAAAGGTAAGGTTTTAAACCAGTCAATAATTTTGCTACGTTCTTGTTCATCAGGATACGCGGTTAAAAAAGCTTTATGTTGCTGAGTGTTTTTATCACTATGAGGGCGTAAATATTCGCCGCTATTGTCAGCTTTTAAGGTGTGGTAAGCAATGGCGTTAAGTTCATGGTTACCCATTACAGTATATGCTGCGCCCTGTTCTACCATTGCCATAACAATTGCTAGCGTTTCACGTTGTTGAGGGCCTCGGTCAATAAAGTCACCTAAAAATATAACTTTGTTGGTTGGGTGTTGATAGTAGCTTGCTTGTTTCTGGCTGCTTTGTTTCTGGTAGCCAAGCGCGGTTAATAGCTCAATGAGTTGGTCTGCGTAACCATGAACATCACCAATAATGTCGTACATATTAATTCCATTTTAGTTTTTATTTTTAGTTTTTGTGCTTTACTTCTTTGTTAAGGTTGATCCTGCTGATTAATCAGGTTTATTATTTCAAGTAGCTTTTCATCAGTGATATTTTCAAGATCTCGTTTTGAAAACAGTGTGGCTAAATAAAGTTGTTGATGACCATCAAAATAATAATACACCACTCTAAAACCGCCCCTTTTTCCTGTGGGAATAGAGCTGTTAGCTAACCTTATTTTAAATAAATTACTCCCCAGTGCGATACCTGCATAGGGCTTTTGCTGCAACAAGCTATTTAATTGCTTGAGATCATTCGATAGTTTTTTATACTTTTTATGTAGCCTTTTTACGTCTTTAACAAAGGTAGACAGCGTGTAAATAGTTATATTACTCACGAGATGATCTTACTATTTGAATTCAAGTGTTATTTTACTCGTTTAACGCTATTTATTAACATTAATCTAACTCGTTAATTAAATCGCTTAAGGTAGATAAATTATCCGGCTGCTTTTGTTTAACTACTTGCTGTAATTCTTGGCACGCTGATTCAAAACCTTGATAAAGCATTAACGCTTTATGTTCGCTAATATAAGCTTTAATGGCTTCAACGATAATATCACTACGGTTAACCGAAAACGTTTTAGTCATTTCATCTAGTTCATTCACCAGATAGGTATTTAACCTTAACCCTACTTGTTGTTTTTCTAACTCATGTAATGTGTGCATTATTTTCACCCTAGCAGATATGATAGATAAGCTATTTATATAATATTGATATATTATAGTTTTACAACAACAAAACAGCAATGTTTTTATTGAACCTCGCTACACTCGTGTCAACCTATACAATAAACGGCTTTTATTTTATTGCATCAGCAGTATTGTTGATAATTTTTAATTTTATCATCAAGCCTTTTTGCTAAGTATTCATTAGTGCTGCCTAACGCATCAAGAATAGTTTGTGCTTCATCGCGATAGCTGTTTATTTTTTCTTTGCTCCAGTAATGCGGAGGTGGTTGTAAGTTGGTAATTCTGTCAGCCAGTTTTACCATGCCAACCTCTAAGGGTTGTTGCTTAATGCGCTGTAAGCTATCAAACATTTGTTCTTGCTTACTCGGTAGTTTTTTATCTTTTGTTAGTGCTAATACGCCATAAGCAGTAACTTCATCAAAGTTTTTTACTATATCATCAAAGGTTACTTCGGTATCTTCTATGGTGTCGTGTAATAGTGCACAAACCACCGCAATATTTGCATTTTTTATCGGTTGATATAGCGCCATTTTTTCTGTTTTAGGCTGACAAATAGCCGACATTACTTCCATTGCTACTAAGCCGATATGATTTATGTAGGGTATTTCACTGCCGGGTAATAGCTGTTTACTATGGGCTTTGCTGGCAAAGTTCCATGCTTTTATATAAAGGTTTTGATCCCACATTTTTTACTCCAATATGCTTACGAATGTATTTTGTTTAATTTCAATAAGTGGTATTTGATAAATTAACGTTTGATGATATGAATTTAACGGTTTTTGTTATTATGTTAAACAAACTTAGTATACACAGCTTGGCTTGTTTTAATAGCGGCAGTTTTAATCGTGTCAATTTGTCAATATTTTTATAGTGGTTTAAACATAGAACCATACTGGTATAAGTCAATTGTCGTTGGTTGGTTAGTTTGGCTTTGTCTAACTTATAGAGAAAACTATATTGATCGTTCAGGCTATCTAGATAAAAAGGATCAGCACATAGCACAAAAAAATATTCAATATCATCAACTTTTTCTCGCCAAATTATCCAATAACAACTATCAATATAGCGACTAACAAATTGCTCACTTTGGTAAAAATCACCTGTAAATAATGTGTTTAGCTCGGTTTCATCACTAATGAATAAAGCCGTTTTTAACCGCTCAAAATAGTAATACGGATCGCCATTGCCTTTATTTAACCAGCGCTGCAACAGCCACGCCAGGCGTTGACTCATACTTAACCACATTGCTTGGTTATACGACTCGGGTGGTTTGCTATCAATAAATTTTTGCGTATTCATTGTTGCTCCTTGAGGTTTTCTCTCATCAAAACAAGATAAAAATAAAAGCTGTTGTACTAAAGTACAAGCTAAACAAGCTACATAACCTGTACAACCTAAGCAGAAATATGTTTAAGCACGTAAAGCATCGCGCACCGACATTAATGCTTTGCCTAGCAAGTTTTGTCCTGTCCAGCATTCAGGCTTTAGGGCTTGTTCATCTTCAGCTGCAAAACCTATTCCCCACACTAAATCGTAAGGAGATGCTTCTGCGAGTATTTTACTTTCAGTAGCAAGTAAGCGCTCGGCTAGGTCTTGATATTGGGTGAATTTTAAATAATTGGCAAACCAAACAATGCCATATTTATGTTGATCCCATGTTTGTAGATCAAAGTTTTTTACTTCGCGCCCAAATGCTTGTTGCTCTTTTGCTGAGTCGGTTTGCATTATTTTGGCAAGCGTTGCTTGGTCGTTAAACAGTATGGCTTTTTTTGCCATCATGTATTGCTCGCAGCAGTTGTAAACGGTGCCATCAATATCGCGCATATCTCTTTTGGTCCATTGTCCAAATTGATGACGCCAAAATAAATAAAAATCGTTGGTTTCTTTCATGTGAAGTTACCTCATATACTTACTTGGCATTTCAAGTTCTTTCCAAATATCATCATAGTAATAATTAACAGCAGAGTGTGATTCAGCATAAGTATCTAAAACTCCCATTAAAAATAGATACCACTGCGATCGTATTCCAAAATCACTGGGGCCATTTTTACCATCATTTTCTAGAACCTCAACAATTTCCTTTTTCATTGCCTCAACCTCAGTAACAGGCCAATCTGGTTTTATTTCATTTTTCATAACGACTCCTAAGTTATTAACTCACAGTTATATTAATTTACTTATATAACTGTGTATCACTTAATAAGATAACTAACGGCTACCATTAGTTTTCTAAATTGCGAATAAAGGTATGTTGCCCAGCATTAGACTTTAATTTGTACAAAGTAGCAGGTCGTCCTCCTTCACCACGTTTTTCGCCCGTATCAATAAGTAATTCAGCCTGTTCTATTCGCCTGCGGAATGATTTTTTTTGCAACGATTTACCAATAATCACTTCGTGTACGTGCTGTAATTCAGGCAGAGTAAATTGCTCAGGTAATACAAAGGCAGGCACTATAGAGTACAAGGCTTTTTGTTTCAGCCTTTGGTGCGCGGCGTCAATAAGCTGTTGGTGATCAAAGGCAAGTGTTATGTTGCTTACTTCGTCTAGCGTTAACCATTTAGCATCATTTACTGAATTAACCTGTACTTTGCAATATTGATGAGCAATTAACGCGCTGTAACATACAGTGATAGACCATGCGCGTTTGTCGCGATGATCATTTCCTACGGTATAAATTTGCTCTAAATAAGGCGGTTTTACCCCTGTTTTTTTTGCCAGTTTTCTTAAAGCGGTGTCTTCAAGGGTTTTATCTTTTTGTAAATTAACAAAACCACCTGGCAAACCCCAAAGCCCTTTGTCGGGATAATTTGCTCTATTTACCATTAATACTTTTAATTGTTGCTCATGGTAAGTAAATAACACCGAATCAACACTTACGTTGGGCGTATCAAACGCCTTTTGGTTATACTGTTGTAAAAATTCAGCTTCATTCATGTGTACTTTTCTCTGTAGTTTTATATTGCATTCTCTGTTTTTCATTTAGAAAACACAAGTTAGTGACTTTATGACACCTGATTGATAATTCAATAATAAACACACTTTATTATTTGCGCAAGCACTTAGTGACATAAAGACAAAAAGATTTTCAAAATGGTATTGACAGCTTAAAGTCTATAGCCACTATCAAACCCGACAAGTAAGTGTCATTAGATCTCTTACACTTTATATCAATAAAAAATTAATTAAATTAATAAGGATTTTATTATGTTAGGTATTCAATATTTTAAAGCCGACCCGCCTACTCTTGTTATTACATCACGCAATGGTAAAGTTAAAAAGAAAGGAAAAGGATTAAGCTTTTTTTATAACACGGTTACTACATCTATCGCGGTTATTCCGCTTAACGTACAAGAATGCCAGGGCAAACGGGCAAAATAACACCAATAAGTGTATTGTTTAAGCAAACAGTTTTGATCATTTGACCGATCCAATTGATCGTGGCATATAATAGTCTTTGCCTGAAATAATTATGACTGAAACCACAATAAGTAAAGCATTTAGTGACTTAACAGACCCTAGAAAGTCAGCAAAACATCATTTTATTAATATTCTGACTATTGCCATATGAGCCATTATCAGTGGTTGCGATAATTTTAATGCGATGGAAGAATACGGTAAATCCAAGATAAAATGGTTTAGAAAATTTCTTGATCTTACCAACGGAATTCCTAGTCATGATACGTTTAATGATGTACTTAATCGACTTAATCCTCATGAATTTCATGAAGCTTTTACTCGATGGATAACTGAATTAAGTAAACAAAAAGAAGGGATTATTGCTTG
>WGGB01000117.1 GCA_015491935.1 Alteromonadaceae bacterium | reverse complement strand
TCAATAATCGAAACAGCGAAAGCGAACGGCTTAATCCCATTCGATTATATTGCCCATTGTCTTGATCAACTAAGCCATAAAGATTGCGATATTGAACAACTGTTACCTTGGAATGTAAAAATTAGCGAGGTGTAGATCACCAGACGCTTACTTAATACTCGCTATAGATAATCTTTCAGCGGAAAAAGATACTTTCTCCCATATTAAATTGGATATATCTATATGTTGATAGTCATCTTGATAATCAGGATTTTTACCATGATCTGAATAAAATTGCTCAATAACGTCAGTTGGCGTGCTTGGAAGTCTTTCTTTCAAATCAATGCAGTCTATTACACGATCAGATTCACTAATATCTGGTAAGTCTAGTAAGTCTTTAAATTTCATTATTTATAATAGCACCTAGAATTGACATAAATTATGAATGACGCCTAACGTCTCGTCAAAAGCCAACTATTAATCGTCCTTGTTTAATTTCCTGTTATGTTTCGTGCCTAATCTCACCAGTTACTTTTGTGATTCTTAAAGCTAAAGCTATACATAATAAAAATGGAGCAAAATAAAACAATATTGATTCAAAACCACTCGGCTCTGCAGCCTCCTTTGTTCCCTTTAAAACACCTAACTGGATTTGGTATTCATCCAACCACCTCTTAATCGACGCAACATCTTTATTTAGCACGACATTATCAAAGGTTACAGGCGGTAAATCTTCAAAACTAATATCAGGCACTTCGTTTTTTTGAACTTTTTGAAAATACTCAGACGTTTCCTTTAGCCACTTACATCCTAACTGATATTGAAGCTCAGTATCATCAAAATCACTTGGTGAAGAATACATTTTAGTAAGTGTCATACAAAAATGACTGTTTTCAGGATTGTCAGTTATAATTTTTACAGCTCCCAAAGTAGTATTTGCATAAGTTATTTCTGATGAGATGAATTTTTTTGCAACATTAATTCTTACATCCGCGGCTAAGGAAATAAGCCCTATGGAAGCCACCCCTAACCAATAATAATCGACTTTTTTCCAAGCCTTCTTTGATAGGTTATTCTTATAAACTAAAAAATAATGAAAAATCACTAGTAGGACAAAAAGCAGGAGGATGAAATTCATCGAATTCATTAAAAATGAATTAGTATAAAATGCTTGCATAAGAACCTTGAAGAAACATAACGCCCTCGTTAATGGGCAAAGTATTGTTGGCTAAAATGTGTAGCGGAACCGAGCCAACAGTTACGAGTCCTACATGAGCAACTTGTTAGAGCATAACCTTCATGTAGTCATATTCAATATCCATTCTCGTTAATTCGTCTTTATCTTTAATCTTCAAGTTGAACAAAACAAAATCATCCAATCCCTTTATGCTTTTTACTCCACCATTAGCATCGAGTATGAAAATTTGAAAGAGAACTGGCACACCGCCCCGGTATTTTTCTCTAAATTTAGGAAAGTAGGACTGTGGGCCTATTTCACACCTTTTACCTATAATAGTTAATGCAAACATAGGAATATGCACATCCGTCAAACTCTCTGCTTTACGCCTTTTCTCAGTAACTTTATTTTGTTTTTTGACCGAGTCTGATTCAAGGTTTGGATAGCAAAGAAAAACATATTCTTTAGGGTTTAATACAACTGTACTCAAGCACACATTGCCTGCTTCATCATGTGTGCTCCCACCACTCCAATAAAGTAATGTTTCATGCATCTGACGAGCATACTCCTCATCTTTAACAACAAAGCCCACAACAGGTATTTCTGGACCACCATTTGGGTCCACTCCGATCCCAAAAGATGTCCCTAATAATCGTTCTGGGTCGTGCTCATAAGTAAGCTGAGGCATAATCAAAAAACTGTTGTAAATAAATATGGTTTGCTCTAAGAACGTTATCAGTAAATAAACTATCAGACCAGATACAAACGCGTAAAAAGATTTTTCAAAGACAATGAAAGCTAAAAATAAACTTATTAACGTAAGCAAGCCCTTAATAAACATAATGTATGGCTTAGCACTCTCGTGAATCACGACTCGATAAAAATTCTCCGTCATTTCTAGTTGAAAACTCAATCGAATTTTATTAATGAACGACATAAGTTTAAGTTTAAGTTTTTGTCTGCTATTCATTCAATCTCCACGGAAGTTTGATTGTTGGGGGGGGCTAACGTTTATATTAAACGGCTAATATATTAAGCGGCTAAGTACAATTTGCTAAACTGCGCGAAGCGCGAGCAAACTGTACGTGTCCGTTTGTGTTACCAGCAATGCAAAAATGATCCACTTCAGCAATTGAAATCTGATCCAATTCAATTAACACTGGTGCTTTTGGATAGGCACCATGATTTCAAAAGAAGAGTTCATGAAAATAAAAGTCTTAGCCAAGCAAGGGATGTCACAACGCGC
>WGGB01000116.1 GCA_015491935.1 Alteromonadaceae bacterium | reverse complement strand
GTCTAAAAAATGGACTATGCCAATTAGAGATTGGAAACCCGCGTTAAATCGTTTTATAATCGAATTTGAGGAGCAGATTGCTCCCCATATCTAAAAGGGTATTTACACAGTTAGGATTACAGCCTCAATTAATAAGTAACTATCACTTATAACAACCTCTATACCCAAACCTATTGAAGATATAAGGTTCACTTAAAAGTATAAATAGATGTAAAAAAATAGCCGCTGTTTTAATAGTAAGCTTTTTATTCATGCTTACTATTATATAAACCGAAGAACTAAAAGTTATAATGATTTTCTCAATAATCATGACTTTTGGCACATTCATTCGCTTAATACCTTAGTTAATATGATCATAAATTCAAAACACTTTAAAAAATATGATCATATTAATATCAACCATAAAAAAAACATTTATATTTATAGTAATTTCTCTACTACTTGCCAGCATTGCTTCATTATCAAGTTTATTACTCATGACAAGTCACGATAATGTCAGTGAATTTATGATTACGGTTAAAAAAAACACGACCACCTATATTAATTTGCTTTAATAACAGTTATTTTACAAAATCACCATAGCATGATTTTTTATCTAAATAATCAATTTGTTATCATACAGTCTATGCATTTATAGGATTAATAATGTCATTAACTTATTACTTTCAAAAAAAGTTTCGCAAAGATGGTTTTCTATATTTTTCGGCATTACTAACATGGGCATTAGTCAGTTTTATTTATTTAAAGCCGATAACAATAAGTCAACAAAGCCTCTGGCAATCTATGGTATTGATGGTTTTCATTTTATTGTTTTTTAATAATATTTCGATAAAGAAAACCCTATTTTATTTTACCTTAACGGTAATAATTGAAGTGAGTTTATTATTATTACTCATTTATTTTGACAACAAGCAAATTATCCCTATTTTATTTGCATTAGTTGCCAGCCAGTTACCTGCTCACTTTAATCGTGGTAAAGCGATGCTAATATTAGTTGTTATAAATACAGCTTATTACTTCACCTTAATCACGGCTCATCCTCAACAAAGTATTTATACGGTATTGATCTTTTTTGTCCTGCAAATTTTTGCTTTTTCAGTGATTGAAGCCACTATAAGAGAACAAAGAGCCAAAGAAGAAATTAGCGCGATTAATCAAGAATTATTAGCGACACGCTTTATGCTACAAGAGTCTAGCCAAAAACAAGAGCGACTACGGATTTCTCGCGATTTACATGATGTTTTAGGGCATCAACTCACCGCATTAGCGCTAAATTTAGAAGTAACTCTGCATAAATTACCTGATGAATATAAACCGTTAGCTGAAGAAAGTTTACGCCAAGCTAAGCAATTACTACAAGATGTGCGAAATGTGGTCAAAGAAATGCGTGACCATGACAAATTAGATTTAATAGCTCATATAAAAAAATTATTCGCACAATTACCTAATTGTCAGTTTCATTTTAAAGGTAATAACGAAAATACGAATAAAAATAAACTAACCATTAACTCATTAACCTTAAATAACCAGCTTATTTTTTGTTTACAAGAGGCGATAAGTAACGCTCTTAGGCATGGTAAAGCCGATAATTTCATGCTTCATTTTCACCAAAAGAAAAACCGCATAAATATCTCATTAACTGACAATGGCAAAGGGTGTGAAAAAGTGATTATTGGAAATGGTTTAAAAGGTATGTGCGAGAGATTAAATGAATTTAATGGTATTGTTACCCTAAAAAGCAATAATAATAAGCAAATATCAGGTTGCACGTTACACATTCAAGTTGAAGATAGTTATGACTAACCCTAAAAAAACAGTAACAAACAGCAATAAAGCTCCAACTCAAAACAAAAAAACAATCAAAGTTGCCTTAGTTGACGACCAACAATTAGTTCGCCAAGGTATCGCCAGTTTACTCGCCTTAAGTAATGATATAAGCGTTATTTGGCAAGCTGAAGATGGCGAACAAGCATTAAATTATTTATCGAACCCAACTAACGAATTTGTTACACCCGATGTATTATTACTTGATATTCGTATGCCAAAAATGAATGGCATTGAACTGGTGAAACAACTCCGCGCACAGGGTAACAGTCAAGCGGTATTAATGTTAACCACATTTGATGACAGCGAGCTGTTTATGCAAAGCTTACAAGCAGGCGCGAATGGTTTTTTACTCAAAGATGTATCATTAACTAAATTAGTAAACGCCATTCAAACGCTTGCCAATGGTGGTTTTGTTGCTGAACCCGTGGTGATGAAACAGTTTAATCAAGGTTTAACCAGCACCGCGCCGCTTGAGACGTTAAGCAATAAAGAATCACAAATATTAAAACTACTTGCCGGTGGTTTTTCAAATAAAGAAATCGCCAGCAGTATATTTTTAGCCGAAGGCACCGTTAAAAATCATGTGTCGAATATTTTGGCCAAGCTTAATACTCGTGACAGAACACGTGCGGTTTTAATCGCTATTCAAAATGGCTTAATTTAAATGGTAATTTAATAACTTAGCGTTATAATCTATAACATTAAAATAAAAAGTGAGCATAAAAATAACAAGGTGGTTTAAAGCGAAATGGAGAGAAGTCTAAATTTAGCAAAAGTAAAAGAAAGAATATTTACCTTTGGCTTTATTATTTTTTTAATAATAATTTTAATGTTAACTTTATTTATTTATAACAATAACAAAGCTAACTTACTAAAAGAAAAAGAGAATTATTTTTTAGATAAAAAATTAACTTTAGAAAGCGTTCTTAGTAAGAATATTGATATTACAATAATATTGAAAAACATTTTTGATCAATATAGCAAGCAAAAAATATCAACTCAAAGACTTATTAGCTTAAGTAATAAAATAAAATCAATAAAAAAAACCATCCCCCATAAAAATTATTTTACGATCCCAAGCCATAGCTCAATTGAAAATTTTACGACTGTAAATACTTTTATAAGTTCAGCTACTGACAATGAACTTAGCGAAAAATATATACAAACATTTATTGCAACATTGCATCTTCAAGATTTTCAAAAATCAGCACAACGGCAAATAAAAAGTTTAGTCGCTAGTTATTATTTAAGCTTTGTTGCTCCAAATAATGTTCTTTCCATTTACCCGAATATTCCAGCAGATAAAATTTTAGCTAAATATAAGTCATTTACGGCATTTACTGATGAGGCATTGCTCGTAAATATTAAAGATAAATTATCGAAACATAAATTACCCAAAAAAAATAAAAATTATCCTTATTTTTGGAGCCAACCTTATTTAGATCCTGCAGGTAATGGCATGATGGTTTCGTGTAGTATTCCTATTTATAAAAATAATCAATTAAACGCAATAATTGGTACAGACATTACGCTAAACATATTAAATAACTATATAGATATAAATAATAGTTCAGTTGAAAACAATTACATTATATCGCCAAGAGGTTATGTTATTGCTGGTTATCATG
>WGGB01000115.1 GCA_015491935.1 Alteromonadaceae bacterium | reverse complement strand
CCAGCCCTTGCCGCAGGTAATTGCGTGATAGCAAAACCGTCTGAAGTTACACCAAAAACCGCCTATTTACTTGGTAAAATATGCCAACAAGCGGGTTTACCTAATGGTGTGCTTAATATTTTACATGGCACTGGTGCTAGTATAGGTAGCGCTATTTGCGCTCACCCCAAGGTAAAAGCGATCTCTTTTACGGGTGGCACCAAAACAGGTGCGGCTATTGCCAGCCAAGTCGCTAGTCAATTTAAAAAACTTTCATTAGAATTAGGAGGTAAAAATCCTGCGCTTATTTTTGCCGATTGTGACTATGGAGATAATTTTACTAAAACTGTCAATGAGGTTTTTCGCGCCAGCTTTGCTAATCAAGGACAAATTTGTTTATGCTCATCACGGCTTTATATTGAACGCGCAATTTACGATAAGTTTAAAGGCGCTTTAATTGCCAAAGCACAAACCCTAACACCGCAAGATCCGCTCGATGAAAACAGCCAAATGGGCGCAATAGTTTCTCAAGATCATCTAACAAAAATCAAAAATTATATTACATTAGCAAAACAAGCAGATGGCGTAATTTTATGTGGCGGCGAGCAAGTACAATTAAGTGGTCGTTGTGCGCAAGGTTATTTTTTACAGCCAACCATTATCGAAAATTTACCTAATGATGCGGTTTGCAACCAAGAAGAAATTTTTGGTCCTGTTATCACCTTGCAAGCTTTTGATAATGATGAACAAGCACTCGCATTAGCCAATAACAGTCACTATGGTTTAGCCGCAACAATATGGACCAACAACTTAACCCGAGCGCACTACTTAGCGGAGCAATTACAAACAGGCATAGTGTGGATAAATTGTTGGTTATTACGCGATTTACGTACACCTTTTGGTGGTATGAAGCACTCAGGCGTGGGTCGTGAAGGTGGCTATGAAGCAATGCGCTTTTTTACCGAAACAAAAAATGTGTGTATAAAATATTAAGACTAAACAGGCAATTAAATGAATAAAACGATGAATAACACAGCTAGCAGCGCAATTAATAGCAAAAAAGCACCAAAGCCTGTCGGTTTATACCCTCATGCGAAAAAAGTAGGCAACTTACTATTTTTATCTGGCGTTGGTCCACGACAAGCGGGCACAGATAAAATTCCAGGTGTTGAGCTAAATGAACAAGGCGAGATCATCCGTTACGATATTGAAGCACAATGTCGTAGCGTTTTTGACAATGTGCGCACTATTATGGAGGCCGCAGGCGCAAGCTGGCTAGATATTGTTGATGTCACAGTCTTCTTAACCAATATCAAGGATGATTTTGCTACCTATAATCGCCTATACGCAGAATATTTTCACGATAATCAACCTTGCCGTACTACCGTTGAAATAAATAAATTACCAACCCCCATTGCCATTGAACTTAAATGTATAGCGGAACTTTCAAGTAGTAATAATTCAGTGACTACAAGCCAATAGCAAGGAGCATTATGTATGAGTTTTTCTTTTACGCAGCCGTTTAATTTACACGCTTGGATAGATGAACACCGCCATTTACTCAAACCGCCAGTGTGTAATAAACAAATTTTTACTCAAGACGATTTTATCGTCATGGTAGTCGGCGGCCCTAACAACCGCAGTGATTATCACTACAACGAAACACCAGAGCTTTTTTATCAGCTTGAAGGCGAAATGATCTTAAAAGTTGTTGATAAGCTTGCTGACAAAAACGTATTTAAAGACATTAGTATTAAAGCTGGCGAAATATTTTTATTGCCACCCAAAATGCTGCATTCACCACAACGCTTTGCTAATAGCGTCGGTTTAGTTGTAGAGCAAAAACGAGCAGAAAATCAAAAAGATGCTTTATTTTGGTTTTGTGAAAAGTGTCACACTGAGCTTTATCATGAACATTTTTTATTAGCTAATATTGAAACCGACTTACCCGTTATTTTTCAAAATTTCTTTGATATTCCACAACATTGTTGTTGTAAACAATGTGGATATACAGCCATAAAAAATTAATTAAGGCGAAGAAATGAAGATCTCGATTAAACTTTTAAATAACCATTACCAAATAAACAGCGATTTTAGTTGGTCTTTGGCTATTCCATTAGCTTTTAACCATCAACAAGCCAATCATTTTGCTGCGGATAAAGCGACGAGCAAAGCAATGCAAGTAGGTGATTTTATTGGTGATACCGAACAAGGTGGTAGTTGTAATGTTAATGAACTAAGTTTAAATCCCCATTGTAATGGCACCCATACCGAGACTATTGCTCATATTTGCGATTTTAGCGCGCCATTAAGTCAAATGATCAGTGAAATAAATCTACCGCCATTTATCCCCAGTGTATTAATAACCATTACGCCAGCACTGGCTAGCCAAACAAATGACAGCTACAGTCCAGATTTTTCAACTGACGATCATATTATTTCACGCAGCGCGCTTGTCCAAGCCTTGGATCACTATGAACAAGCGCAATGCTGCGCGGTGATCATTCGTACCTTACCTAACGAGCTTGATAAACAAAGCGCACAATATAACCAAAATAACCAGCCAGCGTTTTTTAGCCGCGAAGCCATTTTATACCTAAATGAACTCGGGGTTGAACATTTATTGGTGGATCTACCCTCGATTGATCGCTTAGCAGACGACGGCTTAATGACTTGTCATCATCTTTTTTGGCAAGTCATTGAAGAGGCTCATCAGCCAAGTCTTAACAGCCTACTTAATAAAACCATCACCGAAATGATTTATGTCGATAATCAACTGACTGACGGCTTTTATTTTATGAATTTACAAATACCCGCTTTTGTTAATGATGCTGCGCCAAGTCGCCCTATGTTATATAGCGCGGAAAAAATAAAAATTTAAACACAAGAAGAATAACAATGAATAAATATAGCTTAACCTACGCTCAACAACTCGATAGCCAAGATCCACTCGCTAAAATGCGCCAACAATTTAGCATTCCTAAACAAGACAATGGTGATGAAGAGTATTACTT
>WGGB01000114.1 GCA_015491935.1 Alteromonadaceae bacterium | reverse complement strand
TGTTGTTCAGCTAGTGGGGGTAATGGCACTTCAAGGCTTATTACTGAGCTAGTATTTAATTCCACTTGATTAGTTGTTCCTGACACAAGTGAATTATTATAACCAGGCTGTATTCTTCGTTGAACACCTGGAGCTAATATAAAACTCTTAATAAATCCTGCATCAAGAAATATAGTACGAATAACGGTTACATGTGAATCAGCAACAAGTGATTTTTCTTCAATATAATCAATCAAGTTTATTCGACCAACAGTCCCCGTGCCAGTTGAATTCCATAGTAAATCTCTCGATTGTAAAAATCGTTCACTTTGATATTTATCAAGACTCTCATCGCTTACGTACCTAGCTGGTTCTACAGTGAAGCCTGATAGTTGAATACATTTTTGAGATATAACTCTAACACTACCATTTTCATCATATTTAGGGCCTTTACCACGCTGAATATATGATGATACATCTTGTAAATGACACCACTCCCACCCTCTAGGCAACTCAAACGGCTTTTCTTCTTCAGTAATTTCAGGAAGTTTTTTAGGTTTTTTGATCTTTTTATCCGCAATCAACTGCGCTTTTTCTGCTGCTATTCTTTCAAGCAAGACACTAGCAGGTTCATCATTAATATCTTGTGGTACCAACTTACCGCGCACCGCGAGTTCTAAAATTAACTCACGTAGTTTTTTAATCCCTGTTAATTCAATACCTTTTAATCCGCTCAAGGCTGTACTTGAACCGCGCCCTGTGGCATTACGTTTTTTAATCGCACTAGTCCATAGGTCGATATTGTCAGTGATTAGGTGGTTTATATTGTCACTATGACTCATGATGTATCCTTGACTGATCCTTAGTTATATCAAGTCTGCTTGCCATCACTTGATGTAATTTGTGTTGTAACTGTGCTTTTATGTGCAGGTAAAACTCTTGTGCTAGAGGATCTTTTATGGGTAATAATAAAATAAAATGCGACCAGCTCAATTGTCGCGACACTGTTGCGACAATTTCAAATTCAGTAAAAACTTGATGAAATTGTATCATTCGGCGCAGACTTTTTTCTTGAAAGCCTTTACCAAATTCTAGCGTCAGTTTTTTACTGAGCATTTTAACGATTGCTTGTCCGTATTGTGCCCTTTGATCTTTTAATAGTTCATTATTTATCTGTTTACCTATATACCAATATAACTGCGTTAACGCGGAATTAACTTGGCTGCTTACTTGTTTTTTTGTCTTAATGATCAGCTGTTGCAATTCAACAAACAGTTGATTTGCGGCAAGTGAAATTTGTTTTTCGTTTTTATGTTCTTTTTTAATGAGCTTGATCATGCCGCTATCACCTTTATTTTTTTGCTAACGCATCAGTTAAAATAGTTTTAAGCTGATCGCGTAATGCTTGAATATCGGTTTGCTGTTTGGCGTAGTCGCTTAATAGTTCTTGTGGATCATGACTGATAATTTCACCAACATGTGGGTTTTTAATATCAAGGTTGAAGTTACGTTTGATGATTTCATCAATGTTCACTTGCCACGCTTGCTCGGTAGTTTGTCGGCTAGCAAAGCCATCTTCCTCATTGCCCCACCAGTCAATTTCGGCTTGAAATTCTTCAAACTTCATCGGCTTGGTTTTGTTGTAGTTTTTAACGCCTTTTGGATAAGGGTGCTCGTAAAACCATACGTTCTTGGTTGGTGTGCCTTTGGTGAAGAATAAAATGTTAGTTTTAATGCCTGTGTAGGGGTTAAATACGCCATTAGGTAAGCGAATAATAGTGTGTAGGTTACATTCTTCGGTTAACAGCTTTTTGATTTTGGTTTTAACACCTTCACCAAATAAAGTGCCGTCGGGCAATACCACGGCGGCACGGCCACCGTTTTTGCTATTTTCAGGAGCAGCTAATATTTCAATAATTAACTGTAAAAATAAGTCAGCAGTTTCTCGCGTACGGGTTTCGCTAGGAAAGTTTTTCTCTATGCCGTCTTCTTCGGTGCCGCCAAACGGTGGGTTAGTTACAATAACGTTTACTTGCTCATCCCAGCTTGAAAGCGGTTTACTTAAAGTATTGCCGTGTTTTACTTGTACGGGTACTTCAATGCCGTGCAGTAACATATTGGTGGTACAAAGTAAGTGCGGTAGTTGTTTTTTCTCAACACCGTGAATTTGTTTTTGTAGGGTTTGGTGATCGGCAGCGGTTTTTACATAATGGTTTTTTACATGGTCAAACGCACAGGCTAAAAAGCCACCCGTGCCACAAGCGGGATCCATAATGCTTTCGCCCAGTTTAGGGTCAACACGGTCGACTATAAAACGGGTGATCGCACGCGGCGTATAAAATTCGCCAGCGTTACCTGCGCTTTGTAAATCTTTGAGTATTTGCTCGTATAAATCACCAAATAGATGACGTTCTTTTGAGTCGGTAAAGTCTATTTCGTTAAGCTTGTTGATCACTTGGCGTAGCAGTGTGCCGTTTTTCATGTAGTTAAAGGCATCTGAAAAGGCTTCTTTAACCACAAATCCCCTTGGGTTTAGCTTTATCGGCGCGGTTAAGTTTTTAAGCTCAGGGAATAATTTGCCATTAACAAAGTCGAGTAACTCTTCACCGGTTATGCCTTCGTTGTCGGCAGCCCAATTGCGCCATAAGTAGTCACTCGGAATAGGCTCTTGATAACTGTCGAGTTCAAACTCTAGTGCCTCTTCTTGAGCGTCAAATATTTTTAAGAATAACAACCAAGACATTTGTCCTAAACGCTGGGCATCGCCGTCTACACCCGCGTCTTTACGCATAATGTCTTGAATGGATTTTATTGCTGAACTTACTGACATGGTTTTCTCTTATTTTAAATTTGTTTTGTTGCTCTTGATTACGCTCAATTACTTTTATTTGCGTTGAATCGCTTTTTCGGCTGGCAAAATATGGTTGCTAACCAACTTTATTAGAATATATTTCAGTTTCTAATTCAGTAATGGCTTGATCATACCCTTTTCTACCACCAAAGGCTTGCTTTGCTATCTCCATTGGCTTGCCCATTTGGGAAAACGGTTGCACTTTAAGTACATGAATACTTTCAATTTCAGTGACACCTGCATCCGCGTATTTATCAAGCAGGGTGTTTAGTACTTTTTGTGCTTGTGCTGAATATTTAGTGAAATAATTACGCTTTTTAACGTTATTAGCACGCTCTTTGCGCGTTAATGGCGGTTGGTCAAAAGCGATGTGACAGATAAGGTCAAATGGGTCTAAATCTTTACTTATGTCTTGCGCTAACGCCTGCCAAATAACGCCTGTTTCAGCAAGTTCATTAATAATGGTTTGTTTGCGCTCAGCAGCATTCCATTTACGGGTAAAGGCATCAAGTGAGGAAAATTGTTTTTTGATGGTGTTGCGGGTGTAGTCTTTGAACGATTCTGTAACGAGCTTGCCGTCGGTGTCGTAATATTGCACGCGTTCGGCCATTTTTTTAACGCTAACACCCGATACTTGAAACTTTATGAAGCGTTTTTCGTCTTCATCATCGCCCCAATCGCTGTCTATTTCAACGCTTGCATCATAATTTTGATCAGGCTCGTTAATATGTTCAGATGTACCCTCAACAATACTTTCATCTCTTTCATCGTCTTCACCCGTTAAATCATCAATAAAAGTATTATCTTCGTCATCAATGATGTCTTTAGGTGTGCTTTCCATAATTTTTACGGCTTCACCATCAAATTTTTCATCGGCAAAAAGTTCGGTCGCTTTTTTAAAATCAAGAATAGTGAACCATAATTTGTTATATCTATCGTCTATGCGGGTACCACGACCAATAATTTGTTTGAACTTGGTCATCGATTGTATGTTTTGGTCTAGCACTATTAACTTACACGTTTTTGCATCAACGCCTGTGCTCATTAATTCAGAGGTGGTGGCAATAACGGGATAGGCTTTTTTCGGGTTAATAAAGTTGTCTAATTGCGCCTTACCTATTTCATCGTCGCCAGTGATCTTCATCACGTATTTTTCATTTTTAGCCACTTGTTTAGGGTTTAAGTTCACAAGAGCGCGGCGCATTCGGTCGGCATGATCTATGTCGTTACAAAAAATAATGGTTTTAGCCATAGGATCTGTGCGTTCTAAATAACGGGTAATGGTTTGTGCAACTAGCTCGGTGCGTTCATCAATAACTAAGGTGCGATCAAAGTCTTTTTGGTTGTAAATACGGTCATCAATAAGCTCACCTTGTTTATCAAGCTGTCCTTTGGTGGGTCGCCAGCCTTGTAGGTCAACATTAATGTCAACACGCACAACTTTGTATGGTGCTAAAAAGCCGTCTTCTATACCTTCTTTGAGTGAATAGGTGTAAACAGGTTCGCCAAAGTAGTCGATGTTCGATACTTCTTCGGTTTCTTTAGGGGTGGCGGTTAGGCCTATTTGGGTGGCGGAGCTAAAGTATTCAAGTATTTCACGCCATGCGCTGTCTTCTGCGGCACTGCCTCGATGGCACTCGTCGATAATGATTAAGTCAAAGAAGTTTTTATCAACTTGTTTGTAAGCTTTTTGGCTTTCTTCTGGCCCTGTTAATGCTTGATATAACGCAAGGTGTATTTCAAAGGCTGGATCAACTGTGCGTCCGGTAATTTTAGTCATGGCTTGGCCAAAAGGCTGAAAGTCGTTAATACGAGTTTGATCAACCAAGATGTTTCTATCCGCTAAAAATAAAATGCGCTTTTTTTGGCGTGATTTCCATAAGCGCCAAATTATTTGAAAGGCAGTGTAAGTTTTACCTGTACCTGTTGCCATAACCAATAGCATACGGTTTTGACCGTTAGATACAGCTTCTATGGTTTTATTAATCGCCTGTAATTGATAATAACGTGGGGCTTTGCCGCTGCCATCATCGTGATAGTCTTGGGTAATTAACGGCAGTTGTGCTTTGGTGTAGCCGCGATAAGTACAGTATTTTTGCCATAACTGTTCGGGTGTTGGAAAATCGTTAAGTGATATTTGTGTTTCAAGCTGAGTGGGATTGGTTTTGTCATGAAAGATAAAACCATCACCATTTGAGGCAAAAATAAAAGGCACTTCGAGCAAGCGTGCGTAATCTAACCCTTGTTGCATACCCTTGCCAATTTCGTGTTTATTGGCTTTAGCTTCGATAACGGCAAGGGGAATATTGGGTTTATGGTAAAGCACTATGTCAGCCGACTTTACGGTTTTACGCACTCCCAGTTGACCACGAACAATCACTTTACCATCACGCAATTTAACTTCTTGGCGTATTTGCGTCATTAAATTCCAACCCGCATCTTTTACTGCGGGCATAATGAATTTAGTAATTATATCGGTTTCGCTAAGCTTTTTTTTGTCCACTTGGCTTTATTCCTTTAGCTGCTTTTATAAGACTAACTTTACGGTGTCGTTAGAATATACTCATTTTATACCAATCTCACAAACTAAGTGATCATTTCTACTTGTTAAAATCACCAACTACAGCGTTATTTATTTTATAATTAGAACAACTAGTTATTAAAATAAATGCCTTGTATTTGGCAATTTTACCTGCGTATAAAGTAGAACCCTTAATTAATGAAACTGGTATTACCTCGAAATGCTTGTTCTGAAACAAATATTTTGAAGTATCATGAGTATGAGCCAAGTTTTTTAGTATTAACCTTCAATGCCGCTGTGACGTAATAGCGCGTCTATTTCAGGTGCGCGACCACGAAACGCTTTAAATAATTCGCTCGGTTCTTGGCTACCACCCTGTTCTAACACATTGGTTAAAAAGTCATGGCCGACTTGAGAGTTAAAAATACCTTCTTCTTCAAAGCGCGCAAAGGCATCGGCAGATAATACTTCAGCCCATTTGTAGCTGTAATAACCTGCGGCGTAACCACCACCAAAAATATGACTAAAACCATGTTGAAAACGGTTAAAGTCAGGCGCTTTTACTACCGCATACTGTTGGCGAACATTATCTAAAATATGTTGAATATAACTTTCTTGCTGTGGGTTGTTAGGATCGTATTGCGCGTGCATTTGAAAATCGAAAATACTAAACTCTAATTGACGTAACATTTGCATGGCAGATTGAAAGTTTTTGGCGGCGAGCATCTTATCAAGCATAGCTTGTGGCAAGGGTTCACCTGTTTCAAAATGACTTGAAATAAAGGCTAAAGCTTCTGGTTGCCATGCCCAGTTTTCTAAAAATTGGCTTGGTAATTCAACCGCATCCCAAGGCACACCATTAATACCTGCAACACTACTGGCGTTAATTTGAGTAAGCATATGATGCAAACCATGACCAAATTCGTGAAATAAGGTCACTACTTCATCATGGGTAAATAGTGCTTCGTTATCACCAATAGGCTGAGTAAAATTACAGGTTAAGTAAGCAACAGGTAATTGAATATTACCATTTTGTAGCAAGTTTCGGCCGACACAATCGTCCATCCAAGCACCACCGCGTTTGTTTTCGCGGGCGTATAAGTCTAGATAAAAGCTACCGCGTAAGTTAGCGTCTTTATCATAAATATCATAAAATTTAACATCGTCGTGCCACACATCAACACCAGCGCGAAGCTTAATATTTAAACCATATAAACGGTGAACTACTTCAAATAAACCACTAATCACTTTGTTCTCAGGAAAATAAGGGCGCAAATCTTCATCAGAAATGGCATAACGATTTTGTTTTAGTTTTTCACTGTAATAAGCTAAATCCCATGCTTGCAAGTCAGTTGCTTGATATTCTTGTGCGGCAAAGTCGCATAATTCTTGATAATCTTGTTTGCCTTGTTGTTGTGATTTTGTGGCAAGATTTTCTAAAAAGCTCATTACTTCAGTGGTGGAATTAGCCATTTTTGTCGCTAATGATTTTTCAGCATAGTTTTTAAAACCAAGCAGTTGTGCTAATTCATGGCGTAATGCCAAAATTTCATTCATGGTGGCACTGTTATCAAATTCGCCGGCATTAGGTCCTAGCTCTGAGGCACGAGTAACAAAAGCACGATAAAGTTTTTCACGCAGGCCTTGGTTATCGCAATACATCATTACGGGTAAATAGCTTGGAATGTCTAAAGTAAATAAATAGCCTTTTAATTCTTTCGCTTGCGCAGCAGCTTGTGCAGCATTTAAGGCACTATCGGGCAAACCTTTTAATTCAGTTTTATCGGTAATGTTAACGCTAAAAGCGTGCGTTGCATCAAGCACATTATTACTAAATTGTGAGCTTAATTCAGATAAACGACTAACAATTTCACCATAACGTTTTTTATCATCATCGTTAAGGGCAATCCCTGATAATTTAAAATCACGTAGCGCATTAGTGATCACTTTTTGTTGAGCGGTATTTAATTGTTGGAAAGCGGCGCTATCGGCTATTTGCTGATAAGCATTAAATAAACCTTGGTGTTGACCAACAAAGGTACCGTATTCTGACAATAAAGGTAGGCAGGCTTCATAAGCGTCACGGAGCTCATCACTATTTTTAACCGAATTCAAATGTGACACAGGCGACCACAATTTACTTAATTCATCATCAACTTCATCTAAAGGGGCAACTAAGTTATCCCATGTATATTCACTATTATCGGCTAATAATTTTTCTAAAGTACTACGACAGTTTTTAATGGCTTGCTCAACGGCAGGTTTTATATGTTCGGGTTTTATCTTAGAAAATTGCGGTAAACTATTTTGTGCTAATAATGGATTGGTCATAATGGATCGCTACTAAAATTAATATACTCATAGATGTAATGGCAAAGCGCGTATTTATCAAGGAGTAGTTGCTAAATAGTTGCTTAAATATGGCGAATAATGCTGTAAAAAATGTGATACAAAAAGCTTATGCAGGTATTTTAGCTTTAGTATTGAAAAATACGCTATATGCGACCACATTACTTAGATACTTATTGATTTTACCATTAACAGACCAGGAATTTATATGACTCAACATTTTGACTATATCGCCATTGGTGGCGGTAGCGGCGGTATTGCTTCTGCCAATAGAGCGGCACGTTTAGGTAAAAAATCGGTAGTAATTGAAGCAAAGGCCATTGGTGGTACGTGTGTTAATGTGGGTTGT
>WGGB01000113.1 GCA_015491935.1 Alteromonadaceae bacterium | reverse complement strand
TCGGGATCTTTCACGGCTAAATCGTAGCGCACACCCGAGGCGATCAGCACTTTTTTAATGCCTTTAATTTTACGTGCTTTACGATAAAGGTTAATCGTTGGCGTATGATCGGTATCTAAATGACCACATATCGTTGGCCATACACACGAAGGTTTACGGCAGGTGGCTTCAGCTTTTGGCGATTTACAATTAAGTTTATACATATTCGCCGTTGGCCCACCAAGATCGGAAATAACCCCTGTAAAATTAGGCACCTTTTCTTTAATATCTTCTATTTCGTTTAAAATAGACTCTTCTGAACGACTTTGAATAATACGACCTTCATGTTCCGTAATTGAACAAAATGTGCACCCGCCAAAACAGCCGCGCATAATATTAATTGACGTTTTGATCATATCGTAGGCAGGAATTTTAGCCTTGCCATAACTTGGATGCGGCACACGTTGATACGGCAGGTCAAAGACACTATCCATTTCTTCGGTGCTTAGAGGATAAGCAGGAGCGTTTAACCAAATACTACGATCACCGTGATTTTGCATGAGTGGTTTAGCTGAGCCAGGGTTTACTTCTTGATGAAAAATACGCGAGGCATGGGCGTATAACACCTTGTTATTTTTTACTTGTTCAAAGGTTGGCAAGTTTATATAAGTATAAAGCCATGGCTTTTTTTTATCTTGCCAGCTCTTATTTTGTAATGAAATATTTTTGAGTGCGCTACTGGGTAATGTTTGAGCTTGTATTGAAGTATTACTAAAATTACTTATTTCAACAACTTGCGCTGTTTTGGTTATATCGTTGGCAAAATCTGTTTGTTCTTCAGTTTGGCTATCACAACTGCTTGGCGTAATTTCTTGATAAGGACTAATAATGGGATCTATTTTTCCTGGGCGGTCAACATCGCGAGAATCAATACCATGCCAGCCTACGAGCGCTTGTTTGGTTAAAAAAGCACTACCGCGCACATCGGTGATAGTTTTTACATCATCACCTCTGGCAATACGGTGAGCTATTTCCACTAATGGGCGTTCGGCATTACCATAAATTAATAAATCAGCTTTTGAATCAAACAACACTGAACGACGTACTTTGTCAGACCAATAATCATAATGGGCAATACGACGAAGACTTGCTTCAATACCACCAATAATAACAGGTACGCCTTTATAAGCTTCTTTACAGCGTTGCGTATAAGCCGTTACCGCGCGATCGGGTCTTTTACCACCTTCATCATTAGGCGTATAAGCATCATCGTGACGCATACGGCGCTCAGCAGTATAACGATTAATCATTGAATCCATATTGCCAGCGGTTACGCCAAAAAATAAATTGGGTTTACCTAACTGCATAAATGCGTCTTTAGAATGCCAATCAGGTTGCGCGATAATGCCGACTCTAAAGCCTTGCGCCTCAAGCATTCTACCAATAATTGCCATACCAAAACTGGGATGATCAATATACGCATCACCTGTAACAATAATAATATCGCAGCTATCCCAGCCTAGTTCGTCCATTTCTTGTCGAGACATAGGTAAAAAAGGCGCTGTGCCATAGCATTCAGCCCAATATTTAGGGTAGTCGTATAGCTTTTGCTCGGGTAATGGGATCATTTATCGTCGTTTATAATCAAAAAATTAGGCGCGCGATTATAACAGAAATACATTTATTGAGCGAATATATTCGTTTTTTTGATTTGTAGCTATTTAATTAACTGTATTATCAATTTAACATTATGCTTGCGGCATAAGAAAAAGGGCGGTAATTAAACTTAATTATTGGTTAATTGGTCTATTTAGTGGTGATAAAAGCTTACACTTGAGTATAAATAAAATGTAAACTAAATTTGTCAAAGCTAAATTGTCTTAGTATAAAATAACATTAATAAATATTTATAATAAACTCTTCAACTTAAAAAGATCACTAATATGAAATTAAAAATTATTGCCGCTGCGATAAGCTTTTCGTTGGTAGCGTGTGTATCAACAACGCCATTATCAATAAAATCACATCAAAACATTAATACACCACCCGCTAAAGTCGCAGCAACACAGGCTGCTAATAGTAATTCAAGTAAAGTTATTACTTTAAAACAAATTATGATGGATTCTGATTGGATAGGGCGATCACCACAAGCTTGGTATTGGGGAGATAACAATAAAACTATATTTTATCAACAAAAACGAAAAGGTGAGCCATTACGTGATCTTTACCGTTTAACAACAAATGGTGTTAGTGAAAAAGTTGCTTTAGCTAATATGCATATTGTTGCGGATCGTAATGGGATTGATAATGCAGATCACACCAAACAAGTTTATTTGTTTAAAAATAACGTTTTTGTCAAAGATTTAATCTCAGGTAATGTTCAACAATTAACGAGCACGTCAGCACCTAAAAGTGATGCGATGTTTTTAACCAATGATAATGTAGCCTATCGCATTGGTGATGTTTTTTATGAGCAAGATACTAATAATAATGAAATAATCGAACTTTTCAATTTAAAAATGAGTGATAAACCGCAGCCATTTAAAGCTCCTGAGTCATATATTGCTAAAGAACAAGCAAAGTTAATTAATTATATTTCATTACAAGCACGAAATACTAAATTATACCAACAGCAAGCTGAGCAATTAAAAGCAGCAAATAAAGCCATAACACAAACTAAATTTTATTTTGGTAAAGATAAAAAAGTTGTTTATGCGAGCTTATCACCGAGTGGAAAATATTTATTAGTGAGTATTAGTGAAGCAAAATCAAGCCGTCATGGTACTGATGTTATCCCTAAATATATTGCTGATAATGGTCATATAATTATGGAAAAAGTACGCTCAAGAGTAAGTGATAATCGCCAATATAACGAACAATTATTTATGCTTGATGCAAACACAGGAAAAAAAGTAGCCTTAGATTACAGCACCTTGCCTGATTTTGATAAAGATGTTTTAGCGAAAGTTAAAGCAGAAAACTATAAACGAGAAGGTAAAAAATACATCAGTAAAAAGCAACCACGTAATATTGCTGTTATTGAAAGTTGGCATCCTATTCAGTGGAATGCAAAAGGTGATACTGTTGCAATAATGTTAGAAGCGTGGGATAACAAAGATAGATGGTTAACGACTGTTGCGGTTGATGATCCTAAATTAATAAATCAGCATCAATTACATGATGATGCGTGGATCAATTGGAACTTTAATGAATATGGTTGGCTAAATAAAAGCAATAGTTTGTACTTTTTATCAGAGCAAAGTGGCTATTCACAACTTTATACCAAGTCATTAAAGGGTAAAGTTAAACAATTAACCCATGGTAACTTTGAAATAAGTGATGTAACTTTAGGTAAAAACGAAGAAAAATTATTCTTTAAAGCTAATAAAAAACATCCCGGTATTTATGAAATTTATCAAACAGGTATAAATACGGGAAAGATCACGGCACTAACTAATTTAGGTGGTATGAATGATTATGCGCTAAGCCCTGATAATTCTAAATTACTTATTCAGCATTCAACCATAACCATGCCTCCAGAGCTTTATGTTCAAAATGCTCAACAAGGTGCAACAGCAAAACAGTTAACGCATACCGTATCGAAAAAATTCTTATCTTATCCTTGGGTAGCACCAACGGTGGTTGCCATTCCATCAAGCAAACAAGAGAAGCCTATTTATTCGAAAGTATATTTACCTAAAAACTTTAATACTCATGTTGATAAAGCCGGAAATAAAGAAAAAAATCGTGCGGTAATGTTTAGCCATGGTGCTGGGTATTTGCAAAATTCACACTTAGGTTGGTCTGGTTATTTTCGTGAATATATGTTTCATAGTATGTTAGTACAGCAAGGCTATGTGGTTATTGATATGGATTACCGAGCTAGTGCTGGCTATGGGCGTGATTGGCGCACTGCAATTTACCGTCACATGGGTAAACCTGAAGTTGAAGATATGCGTGATGGTGTAAATTGGTTAGTTAAAAATGCCAATGTAGATCGTGAACGCATTGGTACTTATGGCGGTTCGTATGGTGGCTTTTTAACGCTAATGTCAATGTTTACCGCACCTGATTTATTTCAATCAGGCTCTGCACTAAGGTTAGTCTCTGATTGGGCTTATTATAATCATGGTTATACGTCTAATATTTTAAATACGCCAAAAGATGATGCTATTGCTTATGAGCGCAGCTCACCTATTTATTTTGCACAAGGGCTAGAAAAACCGTTATTGATCAATGCACCTATGGTTGATGATAACGTGTTTTTTCAAGATACGGTACGTTTAGTACAGCGTTTAATTGAGCTGGAAAAACAAGACTTTGAAACGGCTATTTATCCAGTAGAACGCCACGGTTTTGTACAACCAAGTTCATGGCTCAATGAATACCGCCGTATTTATAAATTGTTTGAGACTACTTTGTAGTTAAATCAATAAAATAAGGCGTAACAATATTAATACTGTTACGCCTTGCTTAAATAAGAGGCAATTTATACTAAGCTCAGTAATTGCCTTTTTTTTCCTATTAATATTGCTTACCTTGCTACCGGTGTTTTTCAAGATAGTTGGCACTATTTACCCTATTTTTGTTAAGCGACTTCTTTTTGTTCGTTTTTTATACTTTCCTTTTCTGGATTCAATGATACTGAGCCTGCCGGTTCGCAATTCCTGACCTTCCTAGACCAACGTAGTGGGTTT
>WGGB01000112.1 GCA_015491935.1 Alteromonadaceae bacterium | reverse complement strand
GATTCTTCACCTTCAGAAATTTCTAATTCATTAATGCCTGATTCTTCTACCAGCTCAATTAATTTTTTTATTTTACGAATGTCCATTGCAATACCTTATAGTTATATCGAGGATAATTATTAAATTTTTGTTGTTAAAAATGAGTGTGCCGCTAATAGTGCATACTCGTAGCCGTTTATGCCCAAGCCGCAAATAACGCCTTGAGCAATATCTGACAAATAAGAATGTTGTCTAAAATTTTCGCGTGTATGCACGTTAGAAATATGGATTTCAATAAAGGGAATATCTACACTCAATAACGCATCACGTAATGCTACGCTAGTATGAGTAAATGCTGCTGGATTAATAATGATAAAATCAACCTGTTGATAAGATTGATGAATAATATTAAGCAGTTCAACTTCGGCATTACTTTGTAAATGTGTTAAGTTGATGTTTAATGGTTGAGCTTTAGCACTTAATCTTGACATTATATCGTCAAGCGATTGCGAACCATAAATTGTTGGCTCACGCTTACCTAGCATATTTAAATTAGGCCCATTTAGCACTAAAACGTTAAACTTTGCAGACATTTGTTTATATATTACCGTTAATTTTTGTTTATGCTTTATCTTTGCACAAAAATAAAATATTTCAACTTAAATTGTGCTAAAAATTATTTTTTTTCAGATTTAGTTGCTTATTATAGGGTTTTCGCAGCAAATAGCAGCAAAATACAGGTCTTACCTGTTGGGTGGTATTAAAACTTGCAAAATGCTGGATGTTTGACACTATACAATTGAGTTTGTACAGCAGTTTTAGGAAAAATCAAAATTCAAGCACTTAGAAAATCTATGGCTGCGTGTTTTTCTGTCATTGATGATCCCCGTCAACAGTATGCGTCTGGCGATCATCACCTAGCTAATTTTTACAGCCTCAACAGGGTAAGAACATAGCGGTCAAAAAACAGTCGACAGTACTTTTTCAACATAATCACTATCTAGCGCAGCTTTTATCCCTTTTTTATATGTTTTTTCCTGTCTCAACATATTCAACGTGATATGTCGTGCTGTAGCTATATGTTCAGCACCATTTTCTCTGCGAATGCGGCTGTCATCTTCCCTAAAACTCACATCAAGTACCCAGTGAAGTTCATTCTCTACACTCCAGTGACGGCGTACAGCCTTAGAAAATAATTCATCTGTCTCTTTTAGTGAACAAATAAAATAGCGTCTATCAATCGTCACTTTATCGCCTATGTGCCGATGTGACTCAACCATGCCGACACTTTTTAATCCAGCCCATTTAGAGGTTAAGTCTTTAATGCTACTTAAATCTTCTGTAAGCCAATAACGACGGTGCTCTACTCGACCATGTCCCTTATCTATTTCTTCGCTATTGCTTTTTGACAACCCCTGTCGAACAGATATTACTTGGGCTGATTAAACAAGCTTCTGATCATTCAGGCAATAGTTATGGTAAACGACGTATACGAGCAGAGCTTGTTGACCAAGGATATCCCCTTGGTTTATACAAAACAGCACGTTTAATGAAACAAGCGGGGGTGTTAGCTATCCGACCTAAAAAACGGCATTATTATCCTAATTCAGGTGTTGAAGAAAAATATGCACCAAACTTATTAAAATGAGAATTTTCACCACCGATCAAACTGTTAGTAGTCCCGCTTTAAATTCTTGTTATGTTTTGCTAAAGAATAACCTCACATTTATTTTTAGATCCATGTTTATCCAACCTTTTTTGACATTCTTCAAGAGCACGTTTGCTAGCTTTCTTTTTAGATCTATAACCTTCAGAGTAGCCATAAAACTCCCATCCATCTTCAGTTTTCCCTAAAGCAAAGGCTTTCTTTGATTTCTTCGTTTCAAATTCCTTGAGTGCCTGATCTGTATTGTAGTGATAAGTTTTTTGGTTGCATAAATTTGATTCAGGCTCCTTTTCACAAAAAGTTGAAGTAGATTGACAACCAGCCAATAAGAAAAGTGGAATTAACCCTAAGTATTTCATCGAGAGTCCTTTAAAAACATAGCTTATTAGGTAGAAAAATTCCTCAATCTATGCAAAATACTTCTACCATTAAAAATTTAACATTTCCTACCTTAAATTTATATAAGATTTATATCAACAACTTATAACTTTAAATTCATTCTCTCCCACGAATACAGATTTATTTTCAGTACTTGCGGTGGAAAGGCGGAAGATGATGGATCTGTATAAAACACAGTTAGCTTGAGTACTATGAACAAAAATTAATTCGGTAAAAAATCTATCGCCCATATTGTGGTCATTACGCTAACGTCTGCCACTGGAAATTTAATTCTGCGTAGTATTACGATGAGTTGCCGTTCTAGCTTGGCATTGTTTAAGGCACTCGACTTAATGCTAACGTGGCTAATGTTGCCATTGGGCTGTATTTCTATGGCAAATAATACCTTGCCTTTTAGCAAAGGGTCTTTTCTTAACGCCCGATTGTAAAGCGCATAAAGTCGCGCTTTATGGCTTTCTAATGTGCGTCGTAAGCTCATTTCAGAGCGTTGAGCTAATGACGATTTTGCATCGTTGTCGTTTGCTGCTAACACGTTGTTGTCGGCGAGTATTTCTTCTTTACCGAGGCGGATCTGCTCAGTGTTTTTTGTGCTGATGGCATCGCTAGCAACGGTTTTGCTTAGTTGTGCTTGTGTTAATTGGCTGCTTTGCTTATTGGTTGCGGCGGCGAGTAATTTTCTTTTGATTGTGGTCGCTTTGCTCTTGCTGTTATTTAATTTTGTGCTTGCTACTGGCGTTACGGTAAATGCTTCGCGCATGGCAAACAGTTCGTCTTTCATAGTTGCTAAACCCGATGAATGCGCTTTAGTTTTGGCTAACTCACTCTTATTTACAGGTGTTGGTTGTTTTAATTTTTCTTTAGGTTTAGTTTTTTTCTTATTTTTAGTTTTTGCTTTGACTTTTTTTATGGGCTTTTTTACTTTTGGTTTTACTTTTTTCGGCAAGGGTAATTGCTTTTCTTTAAGCATTATTTTGGCAAGTTGTGCTGACGGACGCTCTTTAATTTCGCGAGGGATTTTTACTTGTTCAATAAAGGGAACCACCACGGCAACAACAAGGTAGCCCAGCAGTAAAATAGCAAGAATTTTATTGAAACTCTTATCTTGCGCGCTCGATGATAAAAAATCATCAAGGTCTGGTAAGTCATTAGGATTAATCGCATGGACTCTGCTCATGATTAACCCTCACGCTGCTTGTTTTTAGCATTTTGCTTAACTGCGAGTGAAACATTACGATAGTCGCTGTTAGCACAGGCGGCGATAATTTGTTTTAACACCACATAAGGCGTTGCTGCATCACCAATAATAGTAACAGCACGACCTTTTTTGAGTTCACTTTTTGATAATTTAGCGCGGCGGCTGGCTTGGTAATTTAATTCGTTTTTTAACGCGCGGGTAAGTTTTTTACTTTGTGCTTGGCTTAATGATGTTGCCTTTTGGGCTTGTTGCCAAACTACTTTATCTTGAATTAATACGCGATTATTTAATACTGTGATCACTAAGTTTTCTTCGGGTAATTTATCGGCGATAGAAACAGGTAAATTTATCTCTTTTATATTTTGCAATACCCTAACTTCTGACTGATTAACAATAAGAAAAAACACTAAAATGGTAAAGATGTCCATTAACGCCACAAGGTTGAGTTTGCTGGCGGAGTTCATTCTTTTGTAGTGTCTGGCTAAGCGTTTTGCTTTAGGCGATTGCTTCATTGCTGCGCTCCTGTTTGCTTAATTGGCGCGTCACCTAGTGAAATCAGCGGAAATAATTCTGCATCGACTAAATTTGCCGCTACCACCGCTTTAAACGAGCGTACTGTGTCCATTGCCGAAACTATGGTTTGATAATCAATGTCGGGTGCTAGTAAAATAACAATGTTGTTTTTTTCTATTTTTTGCTGCTGAAAAGTTAATTTTAAATCTTGCAAATAAACCGATAACGCTGAAAAATCGTAACCATGGTCGGTAACATTAAAACGTTTTAATAACACCCCTGCAGGATAATTCAGTGTTAAATGCTGTTTAGTGATCACTAATTCTAAAACCTTTTTCTTGGTTTTATCTAATGGCTGCGCTGTGTTTGCCATGATCGGTAATTGTAAGTTTAAAATTCTTACTTGTGAAAAAACCAAACTCAGCAATAGCACCGGCACTAACACGATCATTAAATTCATAAATGAAGTGATATCAAGTTCGCTTTCTGTTTTTGGTTTTTGGCGACGACGAATGTTCATTATTATTCGCCTCGGCTTGTACCTGTTTGTTTATTAAAAGACAGAGTATTTAATAGCTTTATACCTGCCATTTCTAATGAATCGGTAATAGTTGCGGTTTTAGTTTGTAAACCCGAATGAAATAAAATTAGCGGAATAGCGGTGATCAAACCAAAGGCGGTGGTATTCATCGCCACCGAGATACTTGCCGATAGCAAGTTGGCTTTTTCGGCGGGATCAGCATTAGCCACAGCAGAGAAAGCAGCAATAAGCCCCATAATAGTGCCGAGTAAACCGAGCAAGGTGGCAATGTTAGCTAATATTGCTAAAAACGGTGTGCGTTTTTCTAGTCTTAGCATATATTCCATAATAGTTTCTTCCATCGCATATTCTACATCTTCGCGACGGCTATCGTCTGATAAGCGCGATATGCCCGACTTTAAAACATTTAATACTGGTGCATCGTTACTTTTTGCATGATGGTCTATGGTCGAGATATCGCCCGTTTTTAAGGCGTTTTGAATTAACGTGAAGGCCTTTTTATTGACCCCTTGTATCGAGCTTAAATATAACCAGCGTTCAATGGTGATTGCTAAACCTAACACTAATACGAGCGCAATGGGGTAAATAAAGGTGCCTCCGTTTTGTAAAAAGGCAACTATACTGTCAAAAAAGCTCATTTTATTTTCCTTTATTATTTAATTGTTGTTGTTTGTTAAAGTCACTAACTTGCTGTTTAAACACTTTAGGATTAATGGGTTTAAAGCTTGGCAGAGTTAAATTCATGGTTTTACCTTTTACCACTATGGGAGTCTTTATACCTTGCCAAGGCATGATATACAAGACCTTAGGTTGTTGCTGCGAACCTTTTATTTTACTATTTATGGTCATGGTTTGTGACGGTTTTTTATTATTTTTACTATCACTTGCCGAGGCTTTAACGGTAAAAACACCGCTAAACAACAGTGCTAACAGCACAAAGTGCGTTGTGGATTTAATCATAATGGCTTGCTCCTTGCGTTAATGTTTTTTATTCACGTTAATTGTAGTTGTGCCCGCGCGTTTTATTTTTATATTAAGTCCTGCCAACCAACGTTGTACTTGTTTATCTTGCGGTTTTATTTTCAGATACGCTTGATAATGTTTTTTAGCATTGACTAACTGGCCACGATATAGCTCTAATAAAATCGCCATATTTAACTGTGCTTGTGAGTATTGAGGCCATATAGTGAGTGCTTGGCGATAGCTTTTTTCGGCTAAGCTAAAGTTGCCTTGTAATCGTGCTATTTGTCCTTGTAAATTGTGTGCATAAGGATTTAATGGGTTTGCCGTAATCGCTTTAATCAGCTGTTCATTTGCTGCGACTAATTGTTTTTGCTGCATAAAAATTAAAGCTTTGTTTACATAACTACCGCTAAGTTCAGGTTGCTGAGCAATAATTTTGTCTAATAATTGCTGCGCCTTTTGCCATTTTTTAGCGTGCATCAGGGTTAATGCGGCTTTAAAGTTAGCGGCACTTGCCGCGCTTACTTTGCTGTTTGCTTGCTGTTCAAGATATAAATTTTTAATTGCTGTTGCTGTCGGACTTAGCTGTTCATTCTTTGCTGATTTATTGCTTGATGCTTCATTGGCTGATGGCGTTTGTTTGTTGTCAACTGTTACCATATCAACAATATCTTTGCCTAAATGGTGTAATTCTTTATCAGACGATAGCTCTTTTTCGCTAAGGCTTGAACAACCTTGCATAATCGCGCTTGTTAGTACTAACAAACTTAGTACTAGTGCTTTGCTTAGGCGTGTACTTCTACTCATATTAATAAATAGCGTCGATAACATCAGGCATCGGCTCCTTTCTGTCATAAAGCGCGGGTGATAATTTTGCCAGTGCAGCAAAACTTTTAGCAACCCATTGATCATAAATATTTTGCCAAGCGCGTTGGGTATTACTCACATGAATGTCGATGGCTTTTTCCTCAAAAGGGTAAGCTAATTCTTCTAGCACAATGTCGTACTCTTCCAGTGCCAGATCGTCGAGATTTTTTGGCCGCTGCGAATGTAAAACATCTTGCGCTAATTGTTGATAAAGCATCGCTAAGTTATATGTGGCATGCGGCACAAAGTTAGCTAATTTAAGTGCTAATACTTGTTGATAATAGCCAATCGCTTTTTTCATTTCGCGTTGTTTGCGCTTTAACGTTTTCTTTAAAGGTGCTTTTAATTTTATCCACTTAAAGCTTTGTTGGTGCGCTTGTCCTAAACCCAAGGCGGCGGTAGAGGCTAAAAATGTTTCGCGATCAGTGATTAATGTGTTGGGCTTGGTCGATTGTTTTTTATGAAAACTGAGTATTTTGCGATACCAATAATAACGCTTGTTGGCCTCGCTATTTTGTTGATAAAACTCACTCATTTTAAAACGTACTTCTTGCGCAACGGCAAAAGGTTCTGGGTAAGTGTGTGCATAGCTTCTAAAAGTGTTGAGGGCTTTTGCTGTTTTTCCTGCTTTAAGATAATACTCTGCGGCGGTGTATTGTGCTTCGCGGCGTAATTCTTTTGAGGATTCTCTACTTACCATGATCAGTAGTTGTTCGGCAGCTAAATTCCATTGTTTTAAGCCGGTGTATGCTTTTGCCAATTTAGCGGGAATGGTAGCGCTGTATTTGTGTTTGGGATAATGCTGTTTAAAGGCGCGCAATACCGTAACCGCTTGTTGCCAATGTTGCTGAGCCAATAATAAGTTTGCCGCATCAAATTCGGCAGTAACTCTGTAGCTTGATTCAGGAATAATTTTACCTAAACGTAAAAAGTGCTGTACCGCTAATTGCGGTTGGCTTACTTTTAATGCTTGTCCTTGAAAATAAATACAAGACGCTAGTAAATTGCGCATTTCTGCCCAAGTTTTTTGTTTTTTATTAACGTAGTCTAAAGCTAAATCGTAAGCGAATTCGGCCTCGGGATAACGTTTTTGTTTATACAAACTATGCGCTTGTAGTTGGCTGGCAATGTTTATTTGTTTCAACGCTTTGGCTGGAAATATTTTTACTGCTCTTTTGTTTTGTAAGCCCTCTTGAGCAGGTGATAGTTGCTTAATTTGATAATGCTTTAAGATAAAGTTACTAAAGTTTTCCACAGCAGCGTGGTCGTTATTAGCAAAACTGTATTCAGTTGCGTGGCTGGCGAGTACTAATGCACGAGAGTCTTGCGGATAGCTGAATATAAAGCGCTTATCGAGCTTATTTCTTTGGCTAATTAATTGTGAATATTCAACATCATCAGCTGTTTTTTTCGCGTCAGCATTAAGCAATAATTTTCTAATAGTTACTGTCGTGGCATACGCGGCTTTTTGTTGTAATTGTTTCCACGAGCTTGACAAAGCGCCATCGTTTTGCGCTTTTTTGTTTACTAAGGCGTTTTGCGATAAAGGTTGATAAGCAATGGTTTTATAACTAGTTAAGGCTTGTTGATATTGCTTGGCGGCAAAATTCGCTTCAGCATATAAAAATTCATTGTGTAATAAATCGTGTTGTAAGCGCTCTTGCGGCTTTGTATATTGCCTTTCACTGAGTTTTGCTAGCTGTTGCGCCTGAGCTAAACGAGCATGTAGTAAATAGCTATGTAAAGCCGCCGCCGCCATTTTAAAATATTTTACTCTGTTTTTACCTTGAGCAAGTTGCTGTGCTTTGGCGTATAAGCGATGACTGTGCGCATAACTAAAGCTGAGTATGTGCGGCAATAATTCATTTTGTTGCGCTTGTGAAGCTTGTTGCCAAAAGATACTGCCAATGCCATAGCGACTAACAAAGTTGTTTTTTAATTTATCGAGCAAAGCAAACTGACCTTGCTGTTGATACAAGGCTAATAAATTAAGTGAAAAACGTGCTGCCCATAGGCTATTAGGCGCAAGTTCAATATAAGCTTGATAAGTTAATTCGGCATCTTGAGGTAATTCTTTTTTCAGTAAAAAATTTGCTAAATTTTGAAATAACAAATGCTGATATAGTGCTAAATGGGGTAATGCTTTATTGTCTTTAATTAATTTAACTAGCGACTTTGCTTGTTGCTGTTGGCTTAACGAAATACTTAATACTCGTTGGCTGTCTTGCGCTAAGCTTTTGCCGACACTACTAAGCTTGTCAAAACTAAAATTTTCTGCCGTAGGCAACTGTTTGTTTTGCGCAATAATGGTTTCAAAAACGCGCATAAAAGCGTTGTCGGCATCAAGTAAGCGATTTAATTTAAATAACGACCAGCCCGACATATACAGACTATTAAGCAGGTATTTGTCATTGTTGGCTGCGTTGATAACCTTGTTATAAGCGCTTAATGCTGCGTGGTAATTTTGTGCATTATAATAAATGTCACCGCGTCTAAAGTTTAATTCTACGCCATAAGGGCTGTTTGGGTAATGCGCAAGTAATGAATTTATTTCCAGTAAACTCGCACTGGTTTTACCTTGTAAGTCTAATGCTTTGGCTAATTGATATTGCACAAATTCATTGTTAGCGCTATCAGGGTGATGTTGTAGTAAATTGCGATATTGATTAATCAGTTGTTGTAATTGCTGTTCATTTTTAGCTATGTTGCTGGCGTTGAGTTCTTCATCCGCCGAATTTTCATAACGTTGGGTGTTAATTTGCGCGAGACGGTATTCAACCTTGCTTCTTATTTTGGTATCAGGTTCGAGCGTTAAAATGGATTGATAAATAGCCGCAAGTTTTTTTGCGCGTTGCTGTTTATCTAATGCACGTGCGGCACTTTGTTGGGCGCTTGTTTTGGCGTTTGCCTTAGCCGCCAAGTCAGCGAGCGTTGCTCTTGCGTTAGTTTGCTGTGGTTCGTTGTCTTGAGTTGGCGTACTTAAACAACCTAATAACAGTATGCAGCTAAAAGATAAGCTGAGGTAGCGGAAAAAATGACGCTTTTTAATAATGTGCATAGCCTTAACCGCTTTAGCTTTAATAGCAAAATGAGTCATTATAAGCCCTCACTCTTTGTTTGCTCTAGTATCTCTTGCTTTGGTAGAGCTAGCGGCGGCACCTTTGTCGTTGTAACTTGTTGTGTACCAGAGGACATTTTTTCAAGGATGGTCGCTATCGCATGTTGAGCGGTTAATAAATTAGCGGTTAACCGCGCACGTTGTTGGTTTATAAATACTTGTACTTGAGCTTTTATTTGTTGGTTAGCTTTAGCGGTGATTTGCGGGATCTTTTTCACTAAAGCGTTGAGTTTAACGGTCGCTTTTTGTTGACGCTGTGCCATTGCGCTTAATGACTGATGGGCGTTAGCAAGGCGCGTAAACTTTTGTTGTTGTTTTTGGGCAAGCGCTAGCTGTTTATCAATAACGGCAAGCTGGGTTTTGTGTTGCCATAAACGCGGTATAAATTGCTGGCTGAGTTGCCACTGCAATACACCTTTAATGCGTTGTAATCTTTTTTGATAGTGAGTGATATTGCGTTGTGTCTTTATAATAGTGAGCGCCTCTTCACCCTTGGTGATGCTTTGAAGCCATTTTTGTTGCTTAGCGTTAGCCAACAGCTGCAATTTTTGTTGCTGCTCGGCGATATTTAGCATCTCGGCAAGTTGATCTCTGCGTGCTTTAAGCTTACTAATAACCGCTGATATCGGCTGTTGCTGCTGGGCGCCAAAAATATTATCTTGTCTGCTTTTGTTTAGCGCTAAAGTATAATTAAGCCATTGATTTTTATTTTGTTGTTGCTGTAAATGGCGAGTGAGTATATCGAATTCAGTTAAATATTGGTAATCGCCTTTAAGAGCTGGATTTTGTAATGCTTTTTGTAGCCAAGGTGAATTGGTTTGATAGGGCGTAACGGCCGTTAATTGATCAATAATATCTTTGTTGGCTAGCTGTTGCTGGGCTGGTTCTTGGCTAGTCGAACTAGCAACTTTGGCGGAAAATGTTAGTAAGTTATCCGCTGTTAAAAAAGCTTGTTCAAAGCGGGTTAAGTCATTTAATTTATGCTTAAAAAAATCTGCTACCTGTTGGTAATTAAGCAGACTTTGACTGAGTAATTTTTCTCTTTCTGCTGTGGTCATCTTTTCTTGTAAAGAGCCATCTTGTAAAGTGTCTGGTACTGAAGTGTTTTGCTGATGTTGCTCTGCCATTTGCGAGGCTTTTAATAGCGCACTTTGCCAACCTAAATTTGAATAAGGATATTGTTGTTGTAATAAATCAAATAACGTTATTGCCAGCTCGTAGTGTTGTGTTTTTTGCGCCGCATAAGCAAATAAAAATAACGCCGATTCACTGTAAGAGCTGTGTTGCGGAAAAGATTTTAAGGTAGCGAAACTGTCAGTATAGCGTTGCTGTTTAATATACATTTGTGCCAGTAATAACTGCGCATAATCGGCGATAGCTTGCTGCTGAATTTGCGTGTCATTGTCTGAATCATTTTGTGAGTTGGTATTAGCGATATCGTTTTCATCTTGTCCCGCAAAGGGGCTAAACAGCTGTTGCCAAAAGGTAATTTTAGCAGACTTAGGTTGTTGATTTTTTACCGCTAATAAAAGAGTTTCTGCCTGCTGGTAGTCATGGTTTTCGATAAGCCACAGAGCTTGGTTAACTTGAATATAAGGAGAGCTAAGCGGAGCGCTATTATTCTCAGGGTTACTTTTTGCTGACTTGTTAGTAGAAGATATTGGTGCTAAGTGTTCTGGCGCAGCAGGCCAGTAAGCAAGTTGATTTAAGGTGTAATATTGTTGGTAATAAGCCGATGAAACTTGTTTTATTTTGGCTAAGGTTTGTTGTGCTTGGCGATTATTGCCTTGCTCAACTTGTTGTCCGCTCAGTTGTAATAAGGCAATGAGCAGCAGTTCATCGGGCGAGGTTGCCGACTTACTGCCATCATTTTTTTGTTTTCTGGTTGTTGGCTTTTGAGATTGCTGTGCAGCAATGGCAAGTAGACTTTTGCTAGCTTGTTGCTGTAACCCCATCGACACTTGTAAGCCGGCGTTAAATACATCGCTTTTTGCCGTGTTAGCATTAAAACGTTGATTATTAATACTGATTTGTCGTAAGGCTTGTGCATAATTGCCTGAAAAATAAAAAAACAATGCTTGGCGATAGAGTTTGTTTTTAAACTCAGCACCATCATGCTTACTGGTTAATTGGTTATTGTGTGGGACTTGATGTTGGGCTTGAGCAACACACGTTGCGCTTGCTGTAGCAAGTAAAAGCACAATAACAACGAGTAAGTTAACAGAACAACGCATAATAATTTACAACGCCCATTCTTCAACATGAATTGCCGCGCGATAATTAGCAACGTTATCTTCAACTTTTAATTCGATCATTTTAGCGTCATCGTCTTTGTTAAACTGATGCGTTACCGCTTGTTTAATGGTTCTGCCGTCATTGTCAACGCCAGTAAAAATTGCGGTTAATTGGTGTTTTCCTGTTTTTAAGTTACCGAGATAAATACGCTGAATGCCGCCTTTTTCTAGCGCTTTGCGTTGGCGGTCGGTATATAAAAAGCCACTGACATCTTTACTATCAATTTTTAATTCAACACTGTCTAACGCAAAAAAACGACCAATATCAACCGACACAAAAACCGCTACTTGCGTGCTGGCGGGAAATAATAAATCTTCTTCTAAAATGAAGAGTTCGCGATTAAGTTTTAATACCGCACTTTTTACTTGTTCTAAATTATTTGCCAATGATTGCGGTTGTTGGCTGTTATCGGCAAAATTAACGGTGGAAAAAAACAGTGTGCTCAAGGCAAAAACTTTAACGGATTTTACAAAAAGTGAGTAAACATTTACATTGAGGAGCATAAATAAACCTTGGCTAAATGATAAAAAAGTTAAAAATATAAGCTAAAAAACATGCGTATAACATTGGCCGAAAACCCATAAAAAGGTTCGTTACCAATGCCACCTTCAGCTGTCGGATCTCTAAAATTATTGTAGGTAAAATCAATGTAATCCCACTGTAAAGTGGCTTCAGAGCGCCAATCACCAAAAGAGAATCGTGCTGGTAGTGTATAAGTTACGCCTGCGCCAACGGTAAAATCGTTAAAATCGCTAAGTTCCTTATCGCGAGCTAAAAAGTTTTGTGCGTCTTGATAAGGAAATAAGTCATTATAAAAATTGGCTTGGCTTTGTTGGTAATAGCGTACTTTAAATTCTAGCTCTAACGATTTATTCAATGGGTGGCGGTAGCCTAGTTCTATATCGTCGGCATTAATATCCCAACTATCAGAAAAATAACGGTAATTAAAAAATAACGCGGCGCGATAAGGTAAAAAATAACTCATTGAAAATTTTCCTGCAAACGAGTTACGGGTATTGGGGTAAACTTCAACTTGATAGCCGACACCAGCGGGCAATGTGTTGTCTATGTATCTTACGGTGCGATAAGGGTTATTTAAGTAGCCTTGGTCAGTAATGGCTTCAAAGGATAGATTGGCGTTTAAGTTGGTGGTTAATATTTGATTAATACCCACGCGCAATTGGTAATGTTTACTTTGTTCGTTAAAGTTATCATCTCCGTTGCGCATTACTTGATCGTCACCAAATGATAAGCCCATGCTTAAATTGGTTAAATCGCCAAAGGTGTCTTGCGAAATATTAACGCTGATCGATTTCGCTAAATAATCACTTTCATCACTTTGTCTAAAGTTCATGCTCATTAGCGTTTTATTGCGTAAATATTCCACGCCTAACTGCGCTTCATTACGCTTTTCACTATATGGGCTGGCAGTACTCATTACATCGACTGAGGCCGATGAAATCATATCAACATAATAATAAGCACTAACGGCGACGGATTCGGTGGCTTTTTTGCGCAGTAAAATAGCAGGACCGTCAATTTTCATGCCGCCGCCTTGATAATTATGATAAAGTACATCGGCACGATCAGGAGCTAACACCGCTGCATGGCTGCTATTAATGGTGAGCCAACAAAGTAGTAAAATTAATAGTTTAAGTTTAGTTACAGCCACAACCACCGCCTCCTGTTCCTTCTGCGCCACGCGCTGATTCTCTTGCTTCATAAACATGAGAAATATGCATATTGGCAATAGGATGGCGACTCTTAGTCATTATTTTGTCGGCTAAATGTTGACGCTGATAGGGTTTGACCCAAGGTTTTATATCAAGCGAGGCGCAGCCTGTTAAATTCGCCAACGTAAAAAGGATCAACAGTTTTAGCCAATTTTTCCTGATTATTATCAATATCCGCAACGATTTCATTATTGTTCTCTAATCAGCTGTTTTATGGCTTTAGCGTATTTTTTTTCGTAGCCACTTTTATAACCTCTAAAAATAAAGCGGACTATGCCGTTGCGATCAACAATGATTGAAGTTGGCATCGCGGCAACTTGGTACGTTGCAGATAAGGTATTTTTAGCATCAAAAAATATCGGAAAAGTTAGTGTTAAATCAGCAAGAAATTTTCTTCCTGCTTGATTTTCTTGTTCAACATTAATGGCCCATACTGAAAAGCCTAAGTCTTGGTATTTTTCTTGTAATGCTTGTAATTCAGGCATTTCTGTTCGGCAAGGTGCGCACCACGAAGCCCAAAAATTAATTAAAATTATATTGCCACGCTGTTCGACTAAATTAAGGTTTTTACCTGCCATGCTTTTTAAAGTAAAGTCGGGTGCTTTTTCACCTACGGTTAAGGCGTGTGCATTAGCTGACAACATCAATACCAGCACAAGAGAGAGCTTACGGTAGAAATTTTTCGCTAAAATAGTTTTTATCATGCGGTGAACCTTTGTTTACTTTGCTTTTATTGCTTTAGATTTTTCGTGTTATCGTTAAAAATAAGCTGAAAATCCCGTGATAAAATTCAGATTATGGGTGGTTTTTGAAGCGCCAGTAATTTGAGTATCAAAAATGTAATCGCTCATACCAATATCCCAAGCGATCCAATCGTTAAGAAATACCCGATAATTGGTGGTTAAGTTAACGGTAAAATTATTATCGCCGGTAAACTTAGTGGTACCGCCGCCAAGTTCGACAGAAAACACGCTGTTAAAGGCAAAATCTCGACCAAGAAATATTTCACCAGGCATTAAGTTATAACCAATATTAAGGCCATAATAACTGAGATGACGTTGTTTGTCGGTTAATAACGGCGCAGAATTAACTAAGCGTTCAAAACTCGTTTGTCCTGCTGTAGCCTGTCCGTAGCGTGCTTTAACGTAAAAGTATTCACTAATGTGATACGCCAAGTGTGCGCTCAGCCAAGTGCTGCTTTCAAAATCTTCAATGGAAATAAGCCCAGCTTGTACGCCTATTTCGATGTTTTCGGTGTCTAAAACGTCAACGAGAACATCACGTCGTTCTACATCGGCTTTCACTTGTACCGAAGTGTTATCATTTTCACTCGCCAAAACGACAGGTGTAAAGAGTAAACTATTTGATATTAAAACTATTGTTGCTAATTTTGCTGCTAAAAAAATACGCTGAAACCTAGTTTCCATGTGTTGATCTCTTCATTTTTATCTCGATCGGTTAGTGCCAACGAGAATTTATATTCTGCGCGCAATAAAAAATTACGCGCTAAGTGATATTTAATGCCGACAGCGGCACTCATTAATGTACTCTTGCGTTTTTTTGCATCGGCTAAAACGCTATGTGGCGTGGTGTCGATAATGCCTGCACCAACGCCAATGTAAGGAATAACTAGCCACTCTGGAAAAGGTTGACTGATCAACATAGCTTCATAAATATTACTGTCAGAAATGTTGCCTAAGGCCTTGCCTGCCGATATTTCACTGCTAAATATAGGGGTAAAAGCATAGCCAAAATAAATATTGTAAAAATTAGCGCCCGCTAAATCGCCATACATTACACCACCTTCAACATCGTGCTCTTGAAAGCTTTGCCATTGTGGTGTTGATGATATTTTTTTGCCACCCTGACTTAGCCCTAATAATTCACTTTCTAATAGCCAGCCTTCAATACCGCGCCTGTCTTTAACTTTTAGCCAAGAAGTACGTTTGATTAATACGCTTATTTGCTCGTTTTGTTCAATCACATTAATAACTGGATAGCCGATGCCAGGGCCTGAATGGAGTTCAACAAAAGGCACATCAACATGCAATAGGGCAGCTTTGGAGTCTGTTGTCGCATCAGCCCATACATTAGTGCTGGCGAGTAAAGCAATGCCCCAAATAAGGGGACTAATAAATTTTATTTTAGTGTTAATCATAAATTTTAAGTTATTAATCTTGTTGATAAAATGGCGTATTATAATATTGCCCGCCAATATCTAACCACTCGGCTAATAGTTTTAATTCTGCTGGCGTTAAGCTGTTTTGATGTGTGCCCGTAGTAAATAAGTCAAAAAATCGTTTACTCCCATGTGCGCCGTTGGTCGATAATATTGGCGGAATATTAATGGTGGTTAATACGGAGATCGGGTTGCCATCAGCATCTAAAATTAGTTCGCCATTTACATCGACTTGGTAAACCACATTGCCGTTATCATCTAGTAGTTCGATCAGTTTATCAACCAATATGCCATCAACTAACTCTTGTTTAGCATCGTTAAACAGTAACTCGCGATAGTTTATAAGGTGATCAGGATTGTCGCTCGACGGCGCCGCAGAAAGATCTAACTGACCTGCGGGGACTTGTGTAAGGGCATCGCTGTCTATGGTGGCATGACAGGCGATACACGTGTTATCGCTGATTAATTCTTGCGTACTACTATTAATAACTTGACGTGATAACGCCCATAAGGGTGCGATATGTTCAACATAATTAATTTGCAGACGACAAAAACTATTCCATTGCGCAAAACAGCTGCTACCTGTGGGGTTAGCATTACTTAAATCACTATAAGCATAGCTAAAACTTGGATTAAGCGGCGAAACTTGCGTGTCTGTCCATATATCTTGATAACGAATATCCGCCGTTAACGAGGTTAAACCATTAACCATGGCATTGGCTTGTGCCATGGTTTGTCCTTGCTCGGGAATAATGTTGCTAGTGGCATGAGTAAACGGTGAACCACCTAGGATTGCTCCAGCATTAATTGAGGCTGCTTGTGCGTCGCTGCGACCATGCGGTAATTGACTGTTAGCGCTATGACAACCATTACATTGCAGGGTTTCGCCTGCTTTTAGGGTGATCCATTGGCGATGGCGACCACCAATACGCTGGCCGTTAATGTCTAACACGCTCAATGCTAATGGAATATTGGCCGGGACTTTTATTTTTACTGAACCATCAGGTTGAATCGGCGCATAGCCAACAATTTCTCGCATTAGTTGATTACGACTACGACCAAAATCAGATCCTTTTACTCTTCTCACTTCGCGTGGCGGCATAGGGACACCACGCACCACGCGGAGAAAACGGGCGGGTAAATTTGCTGCTGGCGTTAATGAAGGATCGCTTAATGTTTTTATGCCTTGAGGATTATTAGCGGTAATGGTGCTGTCTTGGCCGTCAAAATCATAGACACTACGGATATCGATAGCGGCAGCTAATTCGTTGGCAAGTTGCGCATCTAATTCATTACCTATGGTTTTATCTTTAATAAACGCTTTCGGTTGCTCAGAGGGTTGCATTACCACAGCTTCGGTTAATATTTTACCTTGAGTGGTAGTCGCTACTAATTGCTGAGTGTTATCAACCTGATTAAATAACCATAGTTCATATAAAGGTGGCGCTAAGGGCAACTCGGCAAGTTGCTCAGGAGTATATTGACCGCACGCTTTAGTCACGCCATTGTCGATAATGCGACATAAATCCCAACTCAATAAAAAGCGTTGGCTACTGTCGGGTAAGGAAAATAATGAATTAAGACGACCTGATGCCGATACTTTGTTAAAAAAGTTAAAGTTAAAATTATTGCTTAGGGTTAAATCGGTAATTGCTGTTGTTGCCGAGGCAGTGTATTCACCAATAGCTTGCTGATTATCACTATATTCAGCAATATTTATGACAACGGGTTTTTTCTGATAGCTATTAGCTTGTTCACCGCCTAGTAACATAAAAATATCACCGTTGGGTAATTGCTGAGCTTTAACAAAGTCTATGTTAGTGTTTTTCCCATTTTCACCTAATTGATGGGAATGCCATCCAAACACTAATTGGTTATCAGTACCATCGGGGTTCATACGATAAAGATTAATGCCATGATCGCCGCCCATAGCATCCCAACGACTATATAAAATACGGCCGTCTTGTAAAACCAGAGGATAAAAATCGTGACTGAGATTAAAGGTTAATTGCTTAATATTGCTGCCGTCGGCGTTCATAATATGAATATTGAAAGTCGATTTATTTTGGCGTTCGCCTAATGCGGTGTATTGCGGTTTACCTTCATCGAGTAATATTGCGCGTGATAAACGCTGACGAGTTGAGGCAAAAATAATACGACCATCGGGCAAAAAAGCAGGCATTAAGTCATCGCCTTGCTCGGCAATAACATCGTCGCTGATCACTCGCGTTAGCGTTTTAGTGGCAAGTTGATAATGCCAAATATTCCAGCGTGGTTGCTCGTTGTCGTCGGCATTTTCAATTTCTGGAGCGCGAATAGACACTAAAAATTGTTGACCATCGTCTGAAACGGTTAAATCGCGCACATCAATGCGCTGATTTTCGCCAAATAAGCTGGCGGTTAAATTTGTTATAGGAGAATCTGCAAAGGCATTGTTTTTGAAGAAAAGATTAGCGCCAGCGTTAAATTTAGCAGGATCACGTGCAGGAAACTGAGCTAAGGTTTGTTCGCCATCTTGTACAGTACTAGCAAGATCACGCTCAATATAAACAACGGGATATTCGACTAACACAGGGTCTGCTTTTTCATCTTTTATGCTGGTGCCACTATTACAGCCAGTAATAATGAACAATAAAAAATAGCATCCGATAAAGCTTAATTTCGGCATTGTGGCTTCCCCAACATTATTCAAAGTGGTCGTTGATGTGACAAATATAACAATGTGGTGTTAATAAAATCGAACTGACATTATTGTCATCTCTGAGCAGATTTTCAACTGTTTTTATTTTTAAGATAACACTAACAGCTAAATAAAGACATTTTGTCATGGGCATAATTAGACTGTTTTGGTGAAGCTTGTGAGTTTATTCTTATATAATAGTTTGAATTATTTGCTTAAAATAGCTTTGTTTCTTGTGCTTAAACGATATGCTATTATCAATGGTTCCATTATTCGCTGCTTAAAATATTTTCAAAGGAGGCTGTATGAAAATGTTATTTTGTCGCACAAACAATATATTGTTGTTAGCTAAAAAATCATCATACTTACATATTGTCGGCAAATACAGCCATGCGGCAATGTTATTTGTCACATTATTGCTTTGGCAAACTGGTGCGACGGCGACCACCTTAGAACAAGCAAAACGCCTACATGATCGCTTAACGGGCGTGCCAGCCTCGGCGGCGACCTTAGTTGCAATGACTAATTTGCTTGATAATAACAAACCATTAGAAGCCGCCTACAAAGCGATGGAAAATCCTGCCTTTTACAGCACGCAATTAAAGTTATTTGCGACACCGTGGACAAATGAAGACCAAGATATTTTTGCGCCACTTAATGATTACAGTGCCACCATCATCGGTGTGGTTCGTGATGATGTGGATTTTAGAGAAATATTGCAAGCCGACATGGTGTATATCGGTAAAGCTGAGCTTAATATCCCTAGTTATAATAAAAACAATAATGATCACTATGAAGCGTTAGAAAAACAGTTTGTTAATTTAGCCGATAATTTAGTCCGTACTACGCAATCAAGTTTAAATGGTTTGCCTAGTTCAGCCACTGCGGGTGTGTTAACCAGTAGAGCGGCGGCGAAAGCGTTTTTCTCGCTAGGCACTAATCGCGCTATGCTTAAATTTACCCTAAAAAATCAATTGTGTACTGATTTAGAAGCTTTAAAAGATAACACCCGCGCGGTAGACAGAATTCGTCAAGATGTTAGCCGTAGCCCTGGCGGAGACAGTCGTATTTTTCTAAACAATTGTGTCGGCTGTCACAGTGGCATGGATCCGTTAGCACAAGCCTTTGCTTATTATGATTACGATTTTAATGAAGATGCAGACCCTGATGGTGAGAGAGGTGCTATTGCTTATAATAAGGTTGGCGAGATTGATGCTAAAACAGGTACGAGAGTAAAAAGTAAATATCATCATAATGCCACCACCTTTCCGTTTGGTTTTTCAACCGTAGATGATCAATGGCAAAATTATTGGCGTGCAGGAAATAATCAAAAATTAGGCTGGTCGCAAGCGCTAAGCGGTAAAGGATCAGGCATAAAATCGTTAGGTGAAGAACTCGCCAACAGCCAAGCGTTTGCCCAATGCCAAGTGAAAAAAGTTTTTAAAACTGTGTGTTTACGTGATGCCGAAAGCGTCGCAGATTTAATGCAAATTAGTAACACTACCGAGTCTTTTAAACAAAACGCCTATCAGCTCAAACGTGTGTTTGCTGAAATTGGCAATTATTGTATGGGAGATTAATGATGAACAACAAAATACAATTATTAATCTCTGCGGCGTTAGTAAGCTTATTAGTGGCTTGTGGCGGTGGTGAGGTAAAATCGAATCCACCACCTCCGCAAGAGCCGCAAACCAGCGAATATAATGGTCCTGCTGCGCAAACAGAAGATATTCAAAAATACAAAGTATCGCTGTGGGATAATATTTCTACTAGCGATAAGTGTGGTGCTTGCCATACTGAGGGCATTCAAGCGCCATATTTTGCTAGCCGTAATAACGTTAATGACGCTTATGCGGCAACTAATCCGTTAGTCAGTTTAACAAATCCTGCGGCTTCTCGTTTAGTTGAAAAAGTATCGGGCGGCCATAATTGTTGGTTAGCCAGTGCTAGTGCCTGTGGTGAAACCATGACGCAATGGATCAAGTTATGGGCTGACGAGCGTGTTAGCGTTGCTAATACCATAGATTTAACCGCGCCAACTATTAGAGAACCGGGCGCAAGCAAAAATTTTCCTGCCGATAACAGCTTATTTGCACAACAGGTTTACCCTGTGGTTAGTGAATATTGTTCGGGCTGTCACAATGAATCTTCTGATTTTGCGCAAGCGCCATTTTTTGCCAGTGCCGATGTCGAACAAGCCTATCAGGCGGCAAAACGAGTGATTAATTTAGATGATCCTGCGACCTCGCGCTTGGTGTTGCGACTCCGTAACGAGTTTCATAATTGCTGGAATGATTGTCAAAGTAACAGTAATGAAATGGAAGCGGCGATCACCGCTTTTAGTGATGGTATCCCATTAGATGCAATATCGCCTGACATGGTGGTGTCTAAATCATTACGCTTGTCAGACGGTATTGTCGCCTCGAGTGGTGGTCGTTTTGAATCAGACGTTATTGCTCTTTATCAATTTAAAACAGGTGAGGGTAATATCGCTTACGATACCTCGGGCATATCACCTGCGGCTAATTTAAATTTAAGCGGTGACTATAGCTGGTTAGGCAGTTGGGGCTTGTCATTTAACAACGCGAAAGCGCAAGCAAGCACGGCAAGCAGTAAAAAATTGCATGATTTAATTACCTCTACTGGCGAATTTTCTGTTGAAGCATGGTTAACGCCAAGCAATGTAGTACAAGAAGGGCCTGCGCGCATTATTAGCTATTCGGCGGGTGACAACGAGCGTAACTTTACCTTAGGACAAACGCAATATAACTACGACTTTATGCTGCGCAGCGAAAATTCCAACGGCAATGGCGATCCCGCGTTAAGTACGCCTGATGCCGATGAAGTATTACAAGCCACCTTGCAACATGTAGTGATCACCTATGATGCGAACAAAGGACGAAACATATTTGTTAATGGTCAATTAATTGCGGTGAACGACGAAACGATTGCGCCGCTGGCATCATGGGATGATAGTTTTGCACTTATTTTAGGTAAAGAGGCGTCTAATAATCATGTTTGGCAAGGAGATGTACGCTTACTGGCGATTTATAATCGCGCCTTAACGGCCGAGCAAATTAGTCAAAACTACGAGGTTGGCGTTGGCGAAAAATTCTTTTTGCTGTTTTCCATTGGTGATTTGATTGAATTACCGAATACTTATGTGATGTTTGAAGTCAGTCAATTTGATAATTACAGCTATTTATTTAGCTCGGCAGCTTTGGTTAACCTTGACGGCGCCGATGTCAGCAAAGCCTTTGCGCTTAAAGCTTTGCGTATTGGTTTAAATGGTAAAGAAAGCGTGCAAGGGCAGGCGTATTCTAATGTTGATATGACGATAAATAGCGGCCAAAATTTAACGCAACCGTTTAGTTTATCTTCGCTAGGCACCATTGTTGGTATTGAAAAGGGCGTCGAGCAAGACGAATTTTTTCTTACCTTTGAGCAGCTTGGTGAACACAGCAATGTTGTCGTGTCTGGGGAAATTGCCATTCCTGCTGAAGAACCAGCAAGCACTAAAAGCGCGAAAATAGGTCTGCGAAACTTTGCTGAAATTAATCACAGCATGAGCGAGTTAACGGGTGTAGCGCAAAGTAATAGTAATGTTTTTACGACCTATCAATTGGTGAAACGACAGTTACCGAGCGTTAAAAATATCGAAACCTTTATTTCGGCTCAGCAAATGGGCATTACCCAATTAGCGATCAGTTATTGTAATGCGGCGGTAGAAGATAGTGCTATTCGCACAAACTGGTTTCCTAATGTCGATTTTACTCAGCCGCCAAGTGTAGCTTTGTCGGCGAGTACGCGCAGCAACTTATTAACGCCGCTCGTTGATAAGTTAATGCCGTTAAACGTAGCCTCGCAGCCACAAAAAACGTTGGTAAATACCGAGCTTGATAATTTGATCACTCGTTTGGCAGTGTGCAGCAATAATTGTACGGGCGAACGCACTAAAACGATCGCGAAAGCGAGTTGTACTGCGGTACTCGCTAGTGCCGTAATGCTAATTCAATAGTTTGAGAGTTTACGTATAAATACTGAATAAATGCGCTAAGACAAGCTTTGTTTAGCATGACTAATAAAGTTAGACGTTGAGAAATTAATAAAGTAAGACCAAGGTAATATTATGAAATCATTTAAAAACATGCATCCTGATAGTCCGTTGCTGTTTGCTGATCACAGTAAACCGATGACGCGTCGAGACTTTATTACCTCGGGCTTACGTAAAGGTGGCACTGCGCTAGCTGGTTTGTCGCTCTATAGTTTATTGGCGAATCCCAATAAAGCGCATGCCGAACTTTCGCCTGATTTACAAGCGTTAAGGGACTCCTGTGGTATAAGCATACAAGGTGCAGGCAAAATTCCTTTTATTAGTTTTGATTTAGCGGGAGGCGCTAATATTGCTGGCTCTAACGTGCTGGTTGGTGGCGTGGGTGGACAACTCGATTTTTTATCGACCGCAGGCTATAGCAAACTAGGTTTACCGGGTGATATGTCGCCTGCAGTGGTTAATAACGCTACTAATACCTCTGACTTTATTAACACCGATTTAGGGCTTGCCTTTCATTCTGATTCGGCTTTTTTACGCGGTATTTTAGAAAAAGTGTCGCCTGCAACTGCCGCGCTAATTAACGGCGCAGTTATTCCTAATCGTTCGGATAATGACACCAGTAACAACCCGCAAAACCCTATGTATGCCATTGCTGCCGCAGGTGCAGATGGATCGTTAATGCCGTTAACAGGTTCAAGAAACACCGACTCAGGCGGCAATTCCATGTCGGCGGTTAATTTTATCGATTTAGCCAAACGGCCAACCAAAGTCGATCGTCCGTCCGATGTTACTGGCTTGGTTGATGTCGGCGATTTATTTAGCCTGTTATCACAAAAAGATTCCGTCGCGGTGATGGAAAGTATTCAACGCATAAGCGCGCAAAAATTAACGGCGGTAGATACTAAATTAAGTCGTGATGCGTTAATAAAAACACTGGTTAATTGTGGTTATGTTAAAAGTGCAGACTTGGCGGATCGTTTTGGCGATCCTTCAACCTTAAACCCTGAATTAGATGCCGACATTGTGGGTGATAGTGGCATCTTTAGCCAAGCTGAATTTGATGGTGAGTCTGAATTTAGAAAGACTGCCTCAATTATGAAATTAGTGGTTAATGGCTTTTCGGGCGCTGGCACCATAACCATGGGCGGCTTTGATTATCATACTGGTGATCGCGCTACAGGTGAGTTACGCGATTTACGTGCGGGTCGCTGCATGGGCGCTTGTCTTGAATATGCTGCGCGTCGTAATCAACCGCTAATGATGTATGTGTTTAGTGATGGTTCGGTAGCGAGTAATGGTCGTATAGATGACTCGGTTAATGGCCGTGGTAAAGGCGAATGGACTGGCGATAATTCATCAACAGGCGCAGCATTCTTTTTAGTGTTTAATCCTAATGGAAAACCACAACTGATGGGCGCAACGCCTGAACAAATGGCAATGCAGCAACAAATAGGCTTTATGCGCGCTGATGCCTCGGTTGATACCGCTTCAGCACCGTCAGCCAATAATGTTAATTTGTTGGTTGATACCGTGTTACTTAATTATATGGCATTACATGGCGAGCAAGGTAACTTTGCCACAGTAGCACCCAAACAAGGCTTAGGTGGCAGTGCCATGCTTGACTCATTAACCGCGTTTCAACCGATAGTGTAAGTTTTAGTGTAAATTATAGTGTTGTCAAGCAGGAGAATATGCATCCTGCATTCTCTAATAAATTACATCCATGTAACGTAAGCATCGACCTACAGGTTTGTTATTTTTGTAGCTCGACAGCTATAAGATTTATCGTGATGAGTCAACAGCTAAAAGATAAATATTAGCTTACTGTTGTCGCAAGCCTTTTGATACATGCAAGGTCTGTTCATTATCAATGATAATCGCTTCAAACTCGGGCAGGCTGTCGATCAGCTTCATTCCTGCGGCTAATCCTTTGACAAAAATAGTGGTTGATAGCGCGTCAACATAGGTGGGATCTTTGCCAATAATAGAGACACTGACCACTTTTCTTGCTGAATCGCCTGTTTGTGGGTTAATAATATGATGATAGCGCACGCCATCTTCAATAAAATAGCGTTCGTAATCTCCTGAGGTTGAAATGGCTTCATTGATTAATGGCAGTTCTACCGCCATTTTATCTTCAGCTCGAGGATGCTTTATGCCAACATACCAAGGTCTGCCGTGCCTATCGCCTAATAACCCCGTATCACCACCAGCATTAACTAGCGCATGCTTTATGCCTGCTGCTTTAAGTATGGCTAAACATCTTTTTACAGCATAGCCTTTGGCAATGCCGCCTAAGTCAATTTTGACATTCTTATGGCTAAAAAAGACAGTGGATTTTTGCTCGTTGAGTTGTACTGCGCTGTGATCAATAGCCGACAATGCTTTTTTTATCGCTGTTTTATTCGGGCGTTGCTTTTGGCGGTAGTCGTATTGATAGCCGATAGAGGCATAGGTAATATCGAATGCCCCTTGGCTTAATTGTGATATTTTTTCTGAAATTTGTAGAAGCTGAAATAATTCAGCGCTGATCACTAAGGGTTTTTGCGCGGCTTGCGTATTAATTAAACTGAGTTCGCTTGTCGCTTTATATGGGCTCATCGCCTCATCAATACGCTGCATTTCAGCTTGTACCGCAGCAATTAACTGGTGAGATTTTTGTTGACTATCAACGCTGTTATCATCTAACCAAAATTGCAGATGCGCTTGTGTGCCCATCACTTTAAAACTGTTTTTAAACCATTTGGCAGCAACAGGTTGGCTACAAAGTAAAATACCAATAAAAACAACGTAGTTTTTTAACATAAAAATTAAACTCTTTGACTAGAATATTTAACCATCGTGACATTATGACCATTGAATATGATAAATATCTAGTTAATTGTATTTTTATTTTCGTTCTTTATAACAAATCTTCTACTTTATCTTTTAGATTTTCATCTTTGGTATTTTTAGCAACTAATTGATATAAGGATTTAGCTTTGTTTTTATCGCCTTGTTGGGCAATTAAATTGGCTAAACGAAATTGCGCCCACTCTTTACTGGCAAGTTGATTTCCGCTTGGTGCTTGTTCAATAAATTGTGTTAATGCCGCAATACCTTGAGTTAGCTGTTGCTTGCCAATATCACTGGTTTTACCGAGTTGATAAAGCGCTTGATATTTTATCTGCACTGAGTCTTCATCGGTTTCTATAGCATTATCGGCGGCGTGTTGAAACTGCGTTAACGCTTGGGGATAGTCTTTTTGTTTTTGATAAATAAAGCCTTTACTGAGTAATACTTTGGCATCGTTTTGGATGTTTGTAGGTGTCTTGGCAAGGTGTTGCGCTAATGCTTCATTATTTTCTTGTGCTAATAACACTTCACCAATAGCAATGTAACCTTGCTTTTTATCGAGCTTATTAATGGCTTTAGCGTGTTGCATGGCTAGTTTTTCATCCCCACCAGCAATGCTAGGTGCGCCAATATAGTAACTGATCAACATTTGTTGATATTCAATGTTTTCTGGCGCTAACTCCACCGCTTTACGAAAACCTTTCAGGCATTTTTTGGCATAACCTAACGCACTAAAGATACTGGCTCGTTGGGCAATAGCACCATAAATCTTGCCACTTAAATTTTCTACGTAGGCATTGTTGGGGGCGAGTTTTAGTGCTGCTTTTATATGATCTTCAGCATCGTCAAAGTTTTTTTGCTTTGCGTTGATACGGGTTAAATAGACTAGGCTATCGAGTGATTTTTTATCCGCTTTGAGTATTTCTACAAATAAGCTTTTAGCTGTTTTTAATTTATTTTGATGGTATAAATTTACCGCATTGTTTATTTGTATCGAGTCGTTGTTTACAAGCGTGTAAGTGTCATCAGTTTGCTTGGCAAAACTTATGCTAGAAAAACCAATAGTAGTAACTAGCAAGGTGGAACAAAGCAATAATAGAGTAAAACGTCGCATCTTAATGTCCTTTTAATTTATCGTAAATTTTAATTTAGTTAATAGTATTATCAATTAATTAACATTACTAAGATTGAAATGTAAATGTTTGTCAAAAAGTCTTAATTTTAAATTTTAGGTTTCTATAACGCGGTTTTTAGATAAGCAAGCAGCTTAGTAGTATAAGTTTTAAACGCAGTTGAACCGGTATATTTTAGCGTGACTTAACAAGGCGAGTTTTAGCTGGAGTGGTTATATTTTTAAATTTCTTTAATCTGCACGCGCGATTTTATATTACAGAGTAATTCATAAGGAATAGTGCTGGCGTGTTTTGCGATAATTTCTACGGGTAAACCTTTGCCCCAAAGCGTAGCAATATCGCCAATATTATCAATGCCTTGTTTACCTAAATCAACGGTGATCATGTCCATTGAAACGCGTCCAACCAAAGGTACAATACGACCATTAATAAGTACAGGGGTGCCATTTTCAGCATGGCGAGGATAACCATCACCATATCCTATGGCGATAATGCCAATGGTGGTGTTGTGTTTGCTTGTCCAGTTTGCGCCGTAGCCGACACTTTCTCCTGCTTTAACTTGGCGTAGCGCAATAAGGCTGGCTTGCAGTGTCATTACGGGGCGTAAGCCTAAGGTTGTTGCACTTTGATTTTCATCATCATCGGCACCAGCCAAAGGTGATACTCCATAAAGCATTAAACCAGGTCTTAACCAATCATAGTGGCTTTGTGGCCAAGCGCAAATAGCCGCTGAATTAGCACATGATTTGGGGTCTTTTAGCTGGTTGGTTAGTTGTTCAAATAGGGCTAATTGTCTCTTAGTAGTGTCATCTTTTTGATCATCAGCACAGGCTAAATGAGTCATTAAAGTGAGTGGAGTATCGACATTAATTGATAATTGTATTTGTTGGTAAAACTTATCAAAATCTTTGCTAGCAATACCTAAACGATGCATACCTGTATCTATTTTTAACCAAACTTTTATTTGTTTGTAGAATAATTTTAAAGGGGATGCATCAAGCAAGGCATCCATTTGTTCTTGATTATGTATGATTATTTGTAAATCGTTAACGGCAACTACGGGTAAATCATCTGGATTAAAAACACCCTCGAGTAGCACAATGGGTTGTACTATACCTGCTGCGCGTAATGATAAGGCTTCACCTAAACGGGCTACACCAAAGGCATCGACACCCGTATTTTTGGCTAATAATTTTGCGATACGGGTTAAACCATGTCCGTAGCTATTGGCTTTAAGTACTGCAAGTATTTTACTCTGTGGAGCAAGCCTTTTTATTTGCTGATAATTTGCCAGTAAAGCTTGGCTGTCGATCACTGCTGTTGCTGTAATAATAGCTTTGCTTGCTGTTTGCTTTTTGCCGTTAGTCATCAATGATTAGTCTTCTTCAAATACTTTTGGACCTGCGTAATTATCAAAACGAGAATATTGACCTTGAAACGTTAAGCGCGCGCGCCCAATAGGCCCATTACGTTGCTTACCAATAATAATTTCAGCAGTGCCTTTATCTTCAGAATTTTCGTTATAGACCTCATCACGATAAATAAACATGATCAAATCGGCATCTTGCTCTATCGCCCCTGATTCACGTAAATCTGAGTTCATTGGGCGTTTGTCTGAGCGGCTTTCTAAGCTACGGTTAAGCTGCGAAAGGGCAATAACAGGTACTTGTAATTCTTTGGCAAGGGCTTTTAATGAGCGTGATATTTCTGAAATCTCTAAGGTACGATTTTCGCTTAACGCAGGTACTCGCATTAGTTGTAAGTAATCGATCATGATCATCGACAAACCACCGTTGTCGCGGTAAACCCGACGCGCTCGTGAGCGTACTTCGGTTGGCGTTAAACCAGCGGCGTCATCAACAAACATTTTACCTTTATCAATTAACAGCCCCATGGTTGATGATAAACGCGCCCAATCTTCATCGTCTAATTGCCCTGTTCTTATTTTGGTTTGGTCAATACGACCAAGAGAGGCAAGCATACGCATCATAATTTGATCTGCAGGCATTTCTAGGCTAAAAATAAGTGCTGGTTTTTCTTCCATCATTGCGGCATTTTCGGCTAAGTTCATTGCAAAAGTGGTTTTACCCATTGATGGACGGGCCGCAACAATAATTAAGTCAGACGGTTGTAAGCCCGCGGTAAGTTTATCTATATCGGAAAAACCTGTTGATACACCCGTAATACCATCGTGTGGTTGTTGATAAAGTTTTTCAATACGATCAATCGTTTTTTCTAACACACTATGAATATTTTCAGGACCTTCTGATTTACTTGCTCGCTGTTCTGCAATTTTAAATATTTGTGTTTCAGCAAAATCGAGCAATTCAGCACTATCACGACCTTGTGGATCAAAACCTGCCTCGGCTATTTCGTGGGCAACGGCAATCATTTCACGGGTTACCGCACGTTCACGAACAATATCGGCATAAGCGGCAATGTTGGCAGCACTTGGCGTATTTTTCATCATTTCAGCAAGATAAACAAAACCGCCTGCGTCATCGAGTTTTTGTTCGTTTTCAAGCGTTTCTGAAAGAGTAATTAAATCGACCGGATCGCCTGATTCGATTAATGCGCCGATACTTTCAAAAATAAGACGGTGTGAACGGGTATAAAAATCTTGCGCAACTACCGCCTCACTAACACGATCCCACATTTGATTATCAAGCAGTAAACCACCTAAAACAGACTGTTCTGCTTCCAGCGAATGCGGCGGTATTTTTATATCATTGACTTGTTGGTCATCCGCTTTTTTATTACTGTTATTAAAATTTTTGTTGAAGCCTTTGCCTGCATTTTTTTTAAATTGTGGCGATTGTTGCGCGGCCATTTATTAACCCATGAATACTGAAATTTTATTGAGGGTAATGTAGCAGATTATTGACTTAAAAGGTATGGTGAAATTTAACAATTCATGGCTTGCTGATTCGGTTGTTAGCCGCTCAACAAGCCCTGTTGTAGCAATATAATGTTTATGAAAGCTTTACTTTTTAGCGACTTTAATATCGCCTGAAACGGTATTGATACGCACTGAGGCACTACCATTTTCTGTTTCAAAATCTAAGCTAGCGCCAGGACCATATTTTGCTGTCTTCGCTTTTTTGTTGGTTAACCCATTTATAATATTATCGTTAACACTGCTGTTTAAACGAAAACTTGCTTGCACATTATTTTGAAAATATAACGCAATGTCACCACTAACACTATTCGCTTTTATGACACCATTATTATTTAGACTTAATGACACCGTGGCATCATCACTCACAGTGTCTAAATTTAATTCATCTACTTTTTGTAATGTTAAATTAATTTCACCGCTGACATTTCGCGCCGAAACTACAGTCGCCGCAGAGTTTACTTTAATATTTCCACTTACCGCTTCAAGCTTTAATCGACCTTGAGAATAATTATCAATTATGTCGCCACTAACAGAATTCAGTGATATTTTCCCTTTGATTTTGTTTGTTTGTATTGTGCCACTAATGGTTAATATATCTATTCGTTCTGTTAAGTTTTCAACAGTAACATCACCACTAATGGTCTTAATTTCACTAGCTTTTTGTAAATTTTTAGCGGTTACATCAGTAGAAATGCCATCAAAATTTACTCGCGCATTTTTGGGTAAATTAATCACTAGATTTGAGCCATCTTCATCGGAGTAACTACCATGTCCGATATCGCGTGGCGTGACGACTTTAATTAATATGCCATTGTCGGTTTTTTCAAAGATAAATTTCTCAGCTTTTTCGTCCAATTCGCCAGTAACGGTTATTTCATTTTTATTCCAACCGTTAATGGTCACCTTGCCACGAACATTTTCTATGGTGATATTGCTGTTAGTATCAACAGATAATTTTTTATCAACTTTTTCGCCTGCTAATGCCGTTAAGGTTAAAAAACTAGCGATAATGACAAGGCTTGGTTTTACTATTTTAGTGACAATATTCATGATGTTGTTCCTTTATTTTGGTAAATAATTGTTTTAGTTAAATTGATTGCCAACGAGGGCGATATAATTGTTCAATAAGTTTGAGTTCTTGTTGTTGTGTCCATTGCAATAAATTGAGTAAATTTTGATTATTTTTATCTTTCGCTAATGCTTGGCTTATTTCTATTTGTGCATTTTCTAGCAGTTGTAATTCTTGCTGCATTTTTGTTGGTAGCTGTTTTATATCGGGGTTGCCATAACTGACTAATAAACTATGTTTTTGTTGATTAAAGTTTTGTTGAATAAAACTGACTGCATCAAAACCTAGTTGTTGCGTTTGGGCGGTAGGTATTTTATGTTGATTTAGCTGCCAACTGTTTAATTGCGTAGCAAGTAATACGGCAACAATAACTGAAGCGGTCCAGGCAAGTGGTGTTTTAAATAGAGCTAGTTTAACGACTGTATTGTGCTTTTTTAGACCCGTATTTTCACACGCAGACTCATTAATCGCGCGTTCAATGCCCGACCATAAATCACGTTCAGGTGTTAATTCTTTTGGCAGTTGTTGTAAATGTTGCTGCAATTCTTGTTCGTTTGCTGCTGTATTTTGTGTTGAATTGTTCATAATTGACCTGCCAAAGACTGGTTCGATTCAGTGGTTAAACTGGTTTGTAGTAAGCTGCGTGCTCGGTGATATTGTGATTTACTTGAGCCGACTGCAATATTCATCATTTTTGCTATTTCTTCATGGCGATAGCCTTCAACTGCAAACAATACAAAACAAAGACAATTCTGGCACGTTCTGGTAAACGCTGAATGTGTCGGTCTAACCGTGTAAGCTCATGATCAGAGTTTTGTTCTGTTATATCGTCATTAGAGTATTGCTCGATGAGTTGCTCTTCGATTGAAAATACTCGCTGTAACCAGTTTTTATTTTTACGCACGTGTCCTAACGCTATATTTGCAGTAACACTGTGCAACCAAGTACTAAACTTACTGTCACCACGAAAATTCGCTATTTTTTGCCACAGTTGTACAAAGACCTCTTGGCAAACATCTTCGGCGCTGTCCTTATCCGCGAGTAGACGCCAACATAACGCGTAAACACGTTTATGGTGTAATAAATAAATCTGATGAAATGCCGATTGATCGCCTTGTTGCGCTAAACTTATCCAGTTTTGCTGCCGCATTTCAGGCAAAGCATCTACTGCTTTATGCTTGTTTGCTACAATTACATTACTGTTAGCCAAGTAAATATCTCAAAAGTTGAAGTTTAAGGTTATAGTTAAAAGATTAGACGTAGTATGGCGTAAAAAGGTTTAAAGAAAAATTAAATGGCAGACATAAAAAAAGCGCCATAAAGGCGCTTTAGTCGTTTCTAATGGATTAGAATTACTTCTTACCCAATACGGCGAAACGTTTGTTGAATTTATCAACACGACCACCTGATTCAGCCGCTTTTTGCTTACCAGTGTAAAAAGGGTGACACTCAGAACATACGTCTAAGTGAAGGTCTTTACATACAGTTGAGCGAGTAATAATAACGTTACCGCAAGAACAAGTTGCTTTGATCTCTACGTATTTAGGATGAATACCTTCTTTCATGGGAACCTCTGTATAAAGGCGTATCGCCACCTGATCTGAATATGTTTATTAACCGATTTGCGAACAAAACCGTTAATAATTCAATCAAGCACCATACGATATTAAAAATTAATGGACGCGAATTCTAATAGATCACAAGCCAAACTACAAGCGAAGTTTAAAAAAGCAACAAAAATAATGTAGGCTTTATTTTATCCTTGAGGCAACCAATAGACTTAAGATAAATAACAAGTCAAAATACACACTATTAGTTTTATTTTTAAAGCGGTAATTATTATTGACGATTTAGTGCCTAACAGCTTTACCGAAGCAGTAATGTATGTACAAGTTGCTGTTCCTGTACCTATGCGACAACTTTTTACCTATAAATTACCCGCTAATTTACAAGAACCAAGTATTAATATTGGTGAGCGTGTGGTGGTGCCCTTTGCTGGCCGTCAATTAGTGGCGGTAGTTATTGCGATTAGCGACAGTTGTGAATTTGATGCTAACAAAGTCAAAGCGATTATTGCCAGACAGCAAGATGAGCATAGTTTTTCTGACGCTGAACTTAAATTTTTACAGCAATGTGCCAATTACTATCATCACCCTATAGGTGATGTTATTAGCCAAGCCTTGCCTGTGTTATTGCGACAGGTTGATAGTGTTGATATTAAAAAAGTTGAAGTTTGGCAAGCTTGTGTTAATGAACAAGAGAGCAGTCATAAGGATGAAAATTCACTAACAGATATTTTGGCTAAGTTAGCCAAGCGCTCACCAAAGCAAGCACAGTTATATAAAATAATTTGCCAACATCAAGGCATCACTTGGACAGAATTACGGGCATTAAATTATACAAAAACACAATTAAATGCTTTGGCAGATAAACAATTTATTGTGGCCAAAGAGCTCATTCCTCAAGCGTTTGCATGGCAAGACAAATTATTAAATTCAGATGATAAACACGCCTTAACGGTAGAGCAAGCGTTAGTGGTTAGCAGTGTTACGCAAAAATTAACTGAGTTTTCGTGTCATTTAATTGAGGGGATAACGGGTAGCGGTAAAACTGAAGTTTATTTGCAAATTATGGAGTCGGTGTTAGCACAAAATAAACAAGTACTCGTGTTAGTACCCGAAATAGGATTAACGCCACAAACGTTAAGTCGCTTTGAAAAACGCTTTAATTTACCTATTTATTTACATCATTCAGGTTTAAATAATAGTGAGCGATTGCAAACTTGGTTAGCAGCTAAACAAGGTAGTGCCGCGATTATTATCGGTACACGTTCAGCAATATTTTCGCCTTTAATTAATGCGGGTATGATCATTGTTGATGAAGAACACGACGGTTCGTTAAAACAGCAAGATGGTTTTCGTTATCATGGTCGCGACATTGCTATTTTGCGCGCGCGGCAATTAAATATTCCTATCGTATTAGGTAGTGCGACACCTAGCTTAGAAACGTTACATAATGCGCTATCAGGCAAATATCATCATCATCAATTATTAAAGCGCCCTGGTAAAAGTGTTGAAGCTAAAATTGAGTTAATAGATATGGCGGTGCAACAAGTTGAACAAGGCTTGTCAGCAAGTTTAGTCCATGAAATAGCACAAACCTTAGCGCGCGATGAGCAAGTGTTAATTTTTTTAAATCGTCGCGGTTTTGCTCCAGCAGTAAGCTGCCAAGAATGTCACGACATTATTAGTTGTGGACGTTGTAATAAGCCTTATACGCTGCATCAAGGACAGCGTTTATTGATATGTCATCATTGTGGTAGTCAAAAACGCGTGCCAAGACAATGTAGCCAATGTGGCAGTGTGCGTTTATTACCCTTAGGGCAAGGTACTGAACAACTTGAACAACGTTTAGCTGAAATGTTTAGTGAATACAGTGCAGTACGCATTGATCGTGATAGCACCCGACGCAAAGGAGAGCTAGCAAAACTCTTACAAGAAGTGAGTGATAAAAAACATCAATTATTAATTGGTACGCAAATGCTAGCGAAAGGGCATCATTTTCCTGATGTGACTTTAGTCGCTGTATTAGATGTTGATGGTGCATTATTTAGTTACGATTTTCGTGCTAGCGAACAAATGGCACAATTACTTACCCAAGTGGGTGGTAGAGCAGGACGCGCGAGTAAACCGGGTAAAGTGCTAGTACAAACTAACTATCCACAACATCCGCTATTACAAGATTTAGTGAATAATGGCTATCATCATTTTGCCGTACAAGCATTAAGTGAACGAAAATTAGCATTGTTGCCACCCCATTCGTATCAAGTACTGTTTCGTGCAGAAGCTAATTATCCAAGCTATCCTGAAAAGTTTTTACGTAGCTTAACCGAGCAAGCATTAACGGGGTGCGCCTTCGCAGGACCTATTCCAGCAGCAATGGAGAAAAAAGCAGGGAAATATCGTTTTCATTTAATTATTCAAGCTAAACAACGTCGCGATTTACATCGTGGTATTAAGCAATTGCTGAATAATATAAAAGATAACCCGTGGCACAATAAAGTACGTTGGTCGTTAGATGTTGATCCACAAGATTTATCGTGGTGATTATTTTAGCTAATTAGCATAAAGCGAACCCTAGTGTAGAGTTCGATTGTCAGTTTATTTTTTGGTCGTTAAAAATAAAACGGATTTAGGTGCTGAGTAGTTACCGTTAATCTGTTGTTATTTGCCACTATATTTTTCAAGTTGGTATAAAATACTGCTATTTATATCAGTGGCTTTATTCACTCCCGTTAATGCCATGGCAACACGTATTTCATTATTTACCGTAGTAAGCATATTGGTGACACCTTGCTCTCCTCTTGCCGCCAATGCATACGCCCAAGCTCGACCTAATAAGCAGGTATCTGCACCTAAGGCCAATGCTTTAACCACATCAACACCACTACGAATACCACCATCGACTAATATTTTACATTGTTTATTCACTACTTTTACTATGTCGGGCAATACGGTAATACTCGCGGCTACGCCATCAAGTTGTCTACCGCCGTGGTTAGAAACCACAATCGCATTGGCACCCACATTAATCGCTTGTTTGGCATCATCACTATCCATTATGCCTTTTATCACTAAATTACCTTGCCAATGATCTCGTAACCAAGTGATATCTTGCCATGTCATGCTGGGATCAAACTGACTATCAACCCAAGCTTTAAAATCATCTAACGAAGTGGCATTAGGTACTGCATCCGTTAAATTGCCAAACACTAATGGTTGTCCTTTTATAGCAACATCCCAAACCCAGCGAGGATGGCTAGCAATATCGATACCGCGTTTAAATGCACCGAAAAACGATTTATTCGCGCTTAAACCATTGCGCAAATCACGATATCGCTCACCTAATACGGGTAGGTCAACGGTTAACACTAAGGTTTTGCAACCCGCTTGTTTCGCTTTTTGTAATAATTTTATCGCATAGCTGCGATCACGGATCACATAAAGCTGAAACCAAAATTCTTTATTGCTGTGTTGTTGTAATTCTTCAATGCTACAAATACCCACAGTAGATAAACAAAATGGAATATTATGTTGCTGAGCCGCTTTTAAGGCTTGAACTTCACCACGGCGCGCAAAGCAGCCAGCTAATCCCACAGGAGCAAGTGCAATCGGCATGGCTAATTTTTCATTAAACAATGTTGTACTAGTGTCTATATTAGCAACATCTCGTAGAATACGTTGTCGCAAATGGATATTTTTAAAAGCGTTTACATTCTCAACTAAAGTATTTTCTTGATATGAGCCACCGTCAATATAATCAAATAATTGTCGTGGTAAGCGTTTTTCAGCCAAGCGCCGATAATCATGTATATTTGCAGGGGCAATGTTGAGGCTTTTATTCATGCGTAATAACTCATTTTATGTGAATTTTCTTGGTAAAAAATCCTTCTTGTGTACTGGTTTATCCGTATTTTTGGATAATTGCCGCTGTACCGCAATACGCTGATTTTTTCCTAATAAGACTCTAATTTGATAATAACTTTCGCGCAATAATGTCATTGCAGCACTAGACCACCAACTTTTTCGTAATAACTTTTTAATTGCCGCATTAGCATCGGGTGAGTTTTGAATTAACTCTTGCGCTAAGTTATGTGCCGAACTTAAAGGGTCGTTAGATAAATGGGTAATTAAACCATAGGCTTTAGCTTGCTCACCGCTAATTTGTTTAGCGCTCATTGCTAATTCAATCGCTATATCTTGCGACATTAAGGTTTTAAATGCCAAGGTTCCGCCCATATCAGGAATAAGTCCCCAGCGGTTTTCCATAATAGCCCAATTGCTGTCTTTAGTGGCAAAACGAATATCGGCTCCTAGGGCGATTTGCAAACCGCCGCCCCAGCAACGACCCTGTACGGCAGCAATAACTGGCATGGGTAATTTTTTCCATGCTGTTGATACCCGTTGCGCTAAATTCGCTTGCGTAGGCCACCATTTAAACAGTAATTTAAGACTGTTTTTCGGTGATTTCATAATGGCTTTAACATCAAGACCTGTGCAAAAATCTTCACCTTCAGCCGTTAAAATAACAGCTCGGATAGTTTTATTTTTATAAATTTGTTTGATCACGTTATCAATAGCATAAAACATCGCCATATCTAAAGCGTTGTGCTTATCCGCTCTTGTTAGGGTAACAACAGCAATATTATTATTAATGGTTAATTGTAGGCGAGCTTGCACTGTGATTCTCTTTTTGGTCGTACCAGTTATTGACTAGCATAACAAAAAAAACCGATAAATCATTATCGGTTTTTAATATTAAAGGGATAATACCAATCTCACAAACTAAGTGTTCATTGCTACTTGTTAAAATAAATGCCTTGTTCTTGGCAATTTTTCCTGCGTATAAAGTAGGTCACTTAATTAATGAAACTGGTATTATTTCAACAACTTTTCAATATCTGCCGTTAATGCTTCAGGTTTTACGGTTGGCGCAAAACGTTTGATCACTTTGCCTTCTTTATTAACTAAAAATTTAGTGAAATTCCATTTTATG
>WGGB01000111.1 GCA_015491935.1 Alteromonadaceae bacterium | reverse complement strand
TGTTTTGTTGCTTACAAAAAGTGGCTATGTGTAAACCGCTTGATGCGTGTTGTTTGAAAATTTGTTGCCATTGCTCAGGTGTTCTGTGGTTATTTGCCATTGTTTTTCTCGGTGAGTAAATGATGGCATTACTTTAGATAAATTTAGATTGTGATGTAATACGTCCTAAAATGATCGCTTACGTACTGACTTGATGATATTTTAACTTTTTACTTACTTTATCAATATGACGCTGTGCATCTGTTTTGCAGGCAAAGCGCTGAGCTTGTAAATGAAATAATTCTTTTTCTGCTTTATCTTTCGCCCGCTCTACTTGTCGTGTAATTGTCTTGGTTGCGCGGTGATTCGCGGCAGTAGAGTAAATAACTATCCACCGCTGCTTGATATCCATATGTGAAATTTCATTCACACGATATTGGTCATTATCATCAATTTTTTGCCATTATTGCCCTGCTATTGCTGTTGCTATTAACTCTTTTTCTAGCGCTATCGTAGAAGGAATAAGGGTAAGAAACTTCACTTGGGATAAAAATTCAGCATTGGCTTTGTGATAAAGTTTACAATCAGCTACAAGGTATTTAGGCGCGGTACTCTTTTTAAACTCACTGACCAGAGCCTTACTTCGTGCCTTAAAAATAGCAGTGTCAGCACTATTGCCATCCCAATTTTTACAAGCCAGAGGAATGCCGCCATCTTGGCTGACTATGATTTCTTGTACTACTTGTTTTAAATCAGGGCGGTGAGCCTTGCTGTGCCCATGCGTAATTTTGATTATGTTTTCATCACTGTCTTCTTCATCATAAACATATTCACCCGTTAATGAATGACTGGTGGTATCAAGTGAGTTAAACGTTTTATCTACATTTTCAAGTTCACAAGCTTGCTGTGATACCAATGAAAACAGGCTTTCACAGCCAAAATCAAAACATTGCTCGAGTGTTCTGCCTAATTTGTGCGGTTAAAGTGTTCAGCTTTTACACCTTCTCTGAATAAATGTTCAAGCGGTAAATTAGTGAAAAATTGTGGACTGAGTGACAAAGGGCGGTTATCAAAACCAAGTCTATTCATGATCATGCCCTTACCTGCTTCGCCTGGTGTTATTTCTTGCTTATCATCTTGAGGCAAGTATTGATCTAATAAAGAAACTATTTTTAAATCTTCAATAACACCCGCGACAATCCCGTGATGATCTAACCGTTTGATTTTTATATTCATACTTACCTCAATATTGAGAGTGTATTATATCAAACAGGCTACACCTTGGTGATTAATTGTTGGCACATTTAAATAGATTTTTTTCATTTTGCTCTGATCAATGTCTGTTATTAACTAACTCCGGGATTGTTTTAAGCTAAGTATTTAGTGTGTTTTTATATTATTTTTTAGCTTGATATTATTGTTTTATTCCTTAATTCACTATTGCTAGATCATTAATTGTTTTGATGTAACCTAGTAGTATTAATTTTACTTTTATTTGTTTTTCTTAAAAAAAATACGATTGTGCGTCCTGCTGAATTTGATACTAACAACTTGATATAAAGCCCCTAGTAAAAATACGACAGCTTTTGGTACAAAAACGACAGAAGTAAGTTAATCTTTTATTTTCAATTTATTGCAAGTGTATTACGGTTTAGAAAAAGCAATGAAATAGATGGTAGAGAAAATGATGTATGGTCATAATGTTTGTTGTACTGTCGTATTATTGTCGGTTGGTAAAGATAAGTCCCTTAATGAAATGATTTGTTTTTGCTGGCTAATTTACATACAAAATGCTAGGCTTTAAAGGCTTGATAAATTGTTTTGCCGCAATCGTAGTTGTTATTTGTACTTTTTAGTAATAGCGATTATTTTCTATATAAGAAAGTCTATCAGTTTGATTAATTTAGTTTTTTATTAATAATTGTGATTGAAGAACTAGTATTAATTATCTATGCCTAAACTTCTTATTGAATATCAATCCCCGTAAAAATATTTTACAAAATTAAAGCATTTATATTAATTTAAAATTTAAGGGTATGATCATGAATAAGTTCCATTTTGTCGTTGTCTTATTGTTATTATCACTGTTAACTGCCTGTGGCGGCTCCAGCAGTCCAAATCCACCTGCGGTAGAACCGCCACCTACCACCACGACACCACCGACTCCTACAGCTAAAAATGCCGAAATTACGGGAGTCATTACTGGTTTTGGTAGTGTTTTTGTTAATGGCGTTGAGTATGAAACCACTTCGGTATCAGTTTCTACTGATGATAATGATTCCGCTAGCGAAACTGATTTGCAAGTTGGTATGGTGGTGTCATTAAAAGGTAAAGTTAATGATGATGGTAAAACAGGTAGCGCAGAATCCATTCATTACGAAGAACAAATTAAAGGGCCATTAGACAGTATTGATTTAGCGGCAAACTCATTAGTGATACTGGGACAAACGGTTATTTTTGATGAATTAACTAGCTTAGATAATTTAACCTTAGCTAATTTAGCGCCAGGAGATTTTTTAGAAATAAGTGGCTTTATTAATGCTGATGAGCAGTTATATGCCACACGTATTGAAAAAGAAAACCCAACAAACACCTTAAAAGTTGAAGGAACAATTGCAGCGCTTGATACAAGCGCGAAAACGTTTAAGTTAGCCAATTTAATTATTGATTATAGCAATGCAACTTTTGTGCAACTTGTTGAAACTGACTTAGCCAATGATTTATTAGTAAGAGTAAAAGGTGATGTAACAGCATTAACCGATGGTGTTTTTGCGGTTAGCCAAATAAAATCTGAGCGAGATAACGAACAGCATAATGAAGGGGATAATCGCCATTTAGAAGGTGTTATTACCTCGTTTAATTCAAGTGAGAGCTTTGTGGTTAACGGTGTTCATGTGATCACCAATTCAAATACCGAATATGAACATGGTAGTGTCGATTCATTAGCGTTAAATGTAAGGGTAAAAATTAAAGGTGAATATAATAGTGATGGTAATTTAGTCGCTAAAGAAGTGCGTATTCATCAACGTACCGAATTAAAGCTTGAAGGCGCTATTGAAGCGATCGACTTAGACAATAAAACACTAACGGTCTTAGCGGTCACTTTTATGGTGGATGAACAAACAAAAATGCGTGATGAATCGGATCATGGCGAACGCTTTTTTGATTTAACTGACTTAAGCGTTGGCGATTTTGTTGAAGTTAAAGGGTTTGTTGACAATAACGGTGTTAATTTTGCCACTAAATTAGAGCGCAAAAATGAAGAGGCTAATACCGACAGAGAATTAAAAGGCACAGTAAGCAACATCAATACTACTGACTTTAAATTTATGCTTGTTGGTATTGAGGTAACAACCACAGATGCGACTTTATTTGAAGGCATTAATGGTGATGATGTTACACAGTCAATATTTTTTGAACAATTAGTTGATGGTATGCATATTGAAGTAAAAGGCAGGCTAACCGATGGCGTTTTTACTGCGAGTAAGGTAAAAATTGAAGACGAAGACGGTGATCATAATGGCGGTGGAAGTGGAGATAACGGCGGTCACCGCACTGAATTTAGAGGTACCCTTGAATCGCTAGCCGATACTAGTTTTGTGGTTTCGGGGCATACTGTTAATATAACAAACGACACTGAATATGAAGTCAATGATGAAAATTTAGCGGCTGATCAATTTTGGGCACTCGCTAAAGTAGGCGATCAGGTTAAGGTTAAAGGCACTAAAGATGCTGATAATGTGATCACCGCGAAAAAAGTTGCTTTAGAAATTGAGCATCAAGATGATGTCGC
>WGGB01000110.1 GCA_015491935.1 Alteromonadaceae bacterium | reverse complement strand
GTTTTACATTCCATGTATGTACAAATTCATGCGCCGCAGTCGATAAAAAGCCTAAATAATCTTTACGCGTATCAAAGGCAAAACGAGAGCGTTGAATAATAGTAGAATTAATATGCTCTGTTGCGCCACGCGCACCACTAGTCGCGTGCACCATAAATACATAACGAGAAAAAGGATAATCATGCCAAATTTTATTAGGTTGTTTTACTAAGACTTTTAAATCATCTACCATTTGTTTTAAATCATAATTACCTTCACCCCAAACAACTAATTGATAATCACGCCCGTCAGCCGTAAAATTTTTACTTTTATGAATACCCGCTTCAATAGGCGAATCAACTAAAACATCATAGTTTTGAGCTATAAATTGTTGTTTTGTCTTCCCTTGAGATAATCCTGTGGCAATTTTCCATTTGGCAGGTACAACTAAATTAATTTGTTGTTCAACATCACGCTGTGTTGGTGTGTACATTACAACAGCAGAGGCATCTAAAAAAGCATGGCTATCATCAATATGGCGAGTGCGCATACCAAGCTGATTTGCATAAACCTGATAACTAACCGTTACTTTTTTATTTTTAACGTGCTTTATTTGCCAAGTATTTTTCGCGATTTTTTGCCATTTTAACAAATTGCCCTGTTGATCTTTTGCGCTAAACTCTCGAATACCATTGGCTAATTTTAATATTTGATAACGCCCTGTACGCCAAGTAGGTAGTTTAACTAGTAAGGTTTCTGTTTTTGCTTTTTCAAAACTCACATCCACTTTAGCCAAATGATGAGCAGGCTCGACAATATTTATATCAACAATGACTGCAGCTTGCGTAATTCGCGCTAAACTAATAGAAGAAAAAATAAAAGAGAAGATTATTGTGCTTACGGCATATTGTTTGAGTAATTTGTACATATATTTGTAATGATTAATAAAAGATGGCGTCAGTTTAACGTCGGAAGTGTTTTTAGGTAAAGAGAAAATGCGATGAATAGACAAAAAAACACCATAGAGCAAAATAGTATATTTACACTAATGCGTTAAATCATAAAAAAAATGTAATTAATCAAACAAAAAAGCTTAAGCTACTAACAATTATCATCATTTTGGTATAAATTAGAACAGTCTAATATCAATGATATAATTTAAACTTAATAACTATTTATTCACTTTTGGGAACATTGAACGTTTATGAGTGACAATTCTGTAGCAGCTGAACAAGTTAGCGCTTTAAAGAAAAAACTTGATACAGCCATTAAATCAAGAGCGGTAATCGAAGAAGGATTTAATCGCCAGTCTGGGCAATTAGTTCAATTTATTGCAAAATTATCACACGTTTGCAAAGGAATTGATCTTGAGCTAGATAACAAATTAGCCAATTTTAGAAACTTACTCACCAAATCAGCCCCATTATCAGAAATAGAAATACAAATTAATGTTATTTCTAAATTATTACTTAAATTTGCAGCAAAAAATGATGCGAATATAAAAGCATTACACCAACAATTTCAAAAATCAGGTAAAATATTACAAAAAATACAAGGTTTACCTGATCAATTAAGACGTGATTTACGCACCTTATTAACAACCAACAGTGATGAAAAACAAGCAGTTATTCAATACATTTCACCACTAACTCAACTTGTTTCTTTATACGAGAGTGCATTAAAAGCTAAAGCAAATTTAAGCATAGATAATTCAGTAGACGAGACAAAAATTGAACCGCCTATAAATAAAGTAGATAAAAAAATTATCGCTAAATTTGCGAGCTTACTCGATGAATTAGCGCTTTCTGAGTTACAAAAACCCCAAATATCATTAATAAAAAAATCATTATGTGATGATCTTTCACAGGATAAATTAATAGATTGCTTTATTAAAACCTTTGATTTAGTGCTAATAAACCTACAAAGTGAACGTGAAACAGCGGAATCATTTTTATCTACCTTAAGTAAAACACTGTCTACGGTACAGTCGGCGGTAAAAAGCACACTGTCCATTCATGATAAATCGCAAAAAGAATATCATAAACTTAATATTCAGTTGCAAGAACAAATGAAAGATGTAACAGGTGCGGTTGAAAAAGCAGGTACTTTGACTGATATTAAAGAAGAAATAAATGATAAGTTATTGTTGATAGCAAGAACTATTGAAACAAAGTCAAACCTTGAACAAAAAAATCAACAATTACTAGAAAAACAGCTAGCAACCATGTCAGCGCAAATTGACGGGTTAGAAAAGCAAAGTAAAGAATTTGAAGTGCGCTTACATGAACAACAATTAAAAAGTTTACAAGATGCACTGACCAAACTAAACAATCGCGCAGCATTTGATGAATATTTTGCTCAAGAAATGGTTCGTTTTCAACAAAAGCCTTTTGATTTAGGCATTGCCGTTATAGATATTGATGATTTCAAGCGTATTAATGATACTTATGGTCATACCGCAGGCGATAAAACCCTGCAAGTAATAGCCAAAACCATGAAAAAAGCGCTCAATAAAAATGTTTTTGCGGCGCGTTACGGTGGTGAAGAGTTTGTTATTATTTACCGCAATGTTAATAAAGAACAATTCGTTAAATTTTTAAACTTAATTAGACAACATATTTCAGCATTACCGTTTAAATTCAAAAACGATAAGGTAACGATTACACTATCTATTGGCGCTACTCATGTTAGAAAAGATGATAATATCCATCTTGCTTTTGAACGCGCTGATACGGGTTTATATCAAGCTAAATCTTCAGGTAAAAATCAAGTTATTTATCTTCCTTAATCGATTAACTAATAAAGAGGCTTTTATTCACGTTAAAAGCCCTTAAATAATATTTAGTTATTTAAAAAATCAAAAAGGACGTTCTTATGCACGTACAAATAAACCCTGTCGGTAATATGAATTTATTATCACAGCTTGAAATGAGCCGTTTACAACATTCTTCGACTTGTGACTTACATCATTTATTTAGAAACTGTGTTTTAGCCGTATTAAACGCTGGCTGTACAACTGATGATGCCGAAGCAATTTACCAACGCTATAGCGATTTTACTATTCAAGTTTTACGCAGAGAAAGAGGTATTAAGCTTGATTTGAATCATCCGCCAAAAGACGCCTTTGTAGATGGAAAAATAATCAAAGGAGTACAAGAACAAGTTTCGGCGGTATTGCGGGATATTTTATTTACACATGATCGTTATTGTTATAAAACAGATGAATTAACCTCGATAACGGATCAAATAACTCATACTGTTTTTGATATTCTGCGTAATGCCAATGCAATATTACCCTCAACCGATCCAAACTTTATTACCTGCTGGGGTGGTCACTCTATAAGTCAAACAGAATACAAATATACCAAAGAAGTAGGATATCAATTAGGCTTACGTGGCTTTAACATTTGTACAGGCTGCGGTCCTGGAGCAATGAAAGGTCCGATGAAAGGAGCTAGTTTAGGCCATGCTAAACAACGTATTAATAATGGTCGATATATTGGTTTAACTGAACCAAGTATTATTGCCGCAGAACCTCCAAACCCTATTGTGAATGAGTTAGTGATCATGCCTGACATAGAAAAACGTTTAGAAGGCTTTGTACGTTTATCTCATGGTATTGTTATTTTTCCTGGGGGCGCTGGCACAGCTGAAGAATTATTGTATATTTTAGGTATTTTATTAAATAATAAAAATCAGGCACAAAAACTTCCCATTATTTTAACAGGGCCTGCTTGTGCTGCGGATTATTTTACTGAAATAGACACCTTTATTGGCGCAACCTTAGGTGAAAAAGCCCAACGTTTATATACCATTATTATTGATGATCCAGAAT
>WGGB01000109.1 GCA_015491935.1 Alteromonadaceae bacterium | reverse complement strand
TCCGAGGATAGCTGATACTTTAGACAGTTGGATTAATGACAACTTTCAAACACTGACGCCTGCATCTTGAAGAGTTATGGGTATAAAGCAAAAATTGGAGCACTAGTAAAAAGCAGCCTTTTATTAACTTTCATTTTTAAAGATGCTAAATATATTATAATTCCAATATTAACAATTGCCAACACAAACACTTGAACATGGAAAATAACAAGATCAAATGTTGGCAGAGAATACTCCTGCGCAGAAACAAAACCATATATAGCTACAATCACATATTTAAAATAAACATTTGCAACTACTGCGAAAACAATATTAACAATTATGTCTTTTAAGTTACTTCCCATTTTTAAACTCCGTATTTAAAATCTAATCAATTCACACACTGATAAGCCGCCATGAATAGAGGTGCACGCTACTGCCCCTCCGGTTATGATTGTCCATGAGCCAGAACCAGAACTCTTTCATCATCTTCATATCTACACCCCTTCCTTTCGTAAAATGACACGAAATAGCTTTCTTGGAAGTGAGCCTTCTTCAAACTCACTAACATCGACTACTTGGTATCCTTGAGCCAAATGATTTACTTTTTCTTTCGAGAAAAAATGCACGATAAATCCTCCCACTTCATACATATCTTCACCCCGGTGAATACCCGTTCCATAATCTGCATCTCCAGTGTGCCTAACTGTATAAATGTTTAGACCACCTGGCTTTAATACTCTTCTTATCTCATTTGATAGAAATTCAAGCTCTTTCGTGGTTAGTGCCATGCAGTAAAGCATGTGAGAATAACAGGCATCGAATGTTTCATTTTTAAAGGGTAATGGGTTTCTAATGTCATGAGCTTTTGCTGTTACAAGGTTAGATAGACCTTGGCTATCTGCCTTTTCGGTAATAGCTTCAACACCAGATTGTGAATAATCTAATACTTGTACGTGGAAGCCATTTTGAGCAAAGAACATAGTGTCGCGTCCTTGACCGCCACCGAGTTCTAGTAATTCCATCACCCCTTCTTCCTTAAATATCTCAGTTGCCTTTGAGGCTGAACTGCTCTGTAGCTCACCAAACATCTCAGGCTTACTTGAGAGCATTTTTTCCCAGTGCTGCTCTTGCTTCAATAATTCTGATTTATCTGCATCTATTATTTTTTTCATCACATGATGTCTCTTTTCATCTGTTCAAACTCTTCCTTCGTGACCTCACCTTTAGCATATCGTTCTTTTAGGATATCCAAAGCCGATTGTGAATTATGAAATTGATCTGATCCGTGCCATGGCGGTCTAAAACTACCACGACCAAAAACAAGGTAAACAACTATCAGCATTACAGTAATACCAATAATTGGGAATACCCACATTCCACTCATCCAGAAATATTCAGGACCCATTATTAAATTCTCCTATGTTTTGTTGCACCTAACGCCCTAATAACAGGCAAAAAATTGTTTGCTAAAATGTTAAGGAACGAGCACAGCCAGCGTTATTTTTCCTGCTTGATTGGCTTGTTAGTTCCATTTTTTATCATTTTTTACACATTGAAAAACGTTATTCAGCATTATGCCTGCAAAAGGAATTACACAAAAAAACATTAAAAATACTACTACACTTTCTAAACTAATGTCGATAGATCCAGTTGAGCGCATTGGCTCTATAATTACTGTTACTAAAGCAAAAATTGGAGCACTAGTAAAAATCAGCCTTTTATTAACTTTCATTTTTAAAGATGCTAAATATATTATAATTCCAATATTAACAATTGCCAACACACACAATTATCTCAATTTATGATGGTTTTTTTTTAGGATTTTAATATGAATGATAAAAAATTAATCCGTCTGCTTAAAATCTCTATTTTTATTGGGTTGTGTTTACTCACAACAGGTATCTATTTACATAATTATAGTGATTATATGGAAAGTTTAGGTGTAACTGGCATTATTATCAGTGCCGCGTGTATTGCTTTAGGCTTAATATTTTCTCTTCCAACAAAAATGTATTTAACTTTTCTATTAGTTAAACGCGAAGCTGATCAGCAAAATTCAAATAAGAAATAATTTCACTTTTAGGTTTTTAATAACTGTCATTATCATTTTTAAAAATACTCATTATGCAATATAAGTGATTAGTGTATTTACTCTTTTTGCTTTAGCTTAAGTGTATTCGCACCAAATTTTGCGAATACAACTATTGGTATAATTAGTTAACTAAGAACGAAAAACTTGTCTATAGTTATCTTAAGCTATTAAATTTAAGGAGTTATATTATGTCTAAGCAAGTAACCATTCCTGAAAACGGTGCCAAAATATCAGTGATTGATGGTCAATTATCTGTGCCCAACAATCCTATTATTCCTTATATTGAAGGGGATGGTATTGGTATTGATGTGACTCCTGTAATGATAAAAGTCGTTAATGCAGCAGTACAAAAGGCCTATAACGGCGATAAAAAGATTGCTTGGATGGAAGTTTATGCAGGTGAAAAAGCCACGCAACAATACGATAGTGAAACTTGGTTGCCAGATGAAACTATCGACTTATTTAAAGAATATAAAGTTGGCATAAAAGGCCCTCTAACAACACCTGTCGGTGGCGGTATTCGCTCTTTAAATGTGGCTTTACGACAAGTCTTAGATTTATATGTATGTCAACGTCCAGTACGATGGTTTACGGGTGTTCCTAGTCCAGTAAAAAATCCAGCAGCGGTTGATATGGTGATTTTTCGTGAAAATTCAGAAGATATCTATGCAGGTGTTGAATTTAAAGCGGGTACTGATGATGCGAAAAAAATCATTAAATTTTTAACCCAAGAAATGGGAGCAACCAAAATACGCTTTTTAGATGATTGTGGTATTGGTATCAAGCCTGTTTCAAAAGAGGGCAGTCAACGATTAGTGAGAAAGGCTATTCAGTATGCTATTGACAATGATCGCAGTTCAGTAACCTTAGTGCATAAAGGTAATATTATGAAATATACCGAAGGTGCTTTTAAAGATTGGGGTTACGAGGTGGCGCGTGAAGAATTTTCAGCAGAATATATTGATGGTGGCCCTTGGTGTCGCTTAACAAACCCTAATAATGGTAAAGAAATTATCATAAAAGATGTTATTGCTGATGCAATGCTACAACAGGTTTTATTACGTCCCGCAGAATATAGCGTTATTGCCACACTAAACTTAAATGGTGATTATTTATCGGATGCGTTAGCGGCACAAGTGGGTGGTATAGGTATAGCACCGGGTGCAAATCTAAGTGATGACATTGCTATTTTTGAAGCAACGCATGGAACCGCACCAAAATACGCAGGGAAAAATAAGGTTAATCCTGGTTCTGTTATATTATCGGCAGAAATGATGTTACGACACATGGGCTGGTTAGCCGCCGCAGATTTGTTATTGAAAGGTATGGCAGGCGCTATCGCTGCAAAAACAGTAACCTATGATTTTGAGCGCTTAATGGAAGATGCTACTTTAGTGACTTGCTCTGAGTTTGGTGATTGTATTATTGAGCATATGTAAACATAATAGAAAAGGCATAAAAAAACACAGCGAAAGCTGTGTTTTTTGTAAATGCCACTATAAAGATATACTATTCTGTTGGCTCTTCACCAATAGGTGATATACTTGCCGCGTGATGGCCTTTAGGACCTTCATTTAATTCATAGTTTACATCTTGACCAGCTTTTAATGTTCGATATCCTTCCATTTGAATAGTCGAATAATGAGCGAAAATATCTTCACCACCACTATCTGGTCTAATAAAGCCAAAACCTTTTGCATTATTAAACCACTTAACTGTACCGTGAGCCATACATCTACTTCCTTCTAAATTCTTTTGTAATTCGGTATGCTTTCTTTATATCTAAAAAGAAAGGTAACATACGCAGCAAAGGCGACTAAATATTCATCACCTTTTAGAATCGTAGATAAATTTTCAGATATGTCAAGTTTAAATGTGGTTTTTTTGCGCTTTTTAATTAAAAAAAGTTTACCAAAAATGTTTTGTAAGGGCTATTATTGAAGTATGAGTAGTTGGAAAGAATTAGCAATTAGCGAGCATCATTTAGAAGAAGCGGTTATTGATGAGGCACTTAAAAATGAGCTTCAAGAATCGCCTAAATATAATGTGTTGTTATTAAATGATGATTACACCCCAATGGACTTTGTAATAGAAGTCTTAAGTAGATTTTTTAATATGAATTCAGATCAAGCAACAGAAATAATGCTTATGGTTCATTATAAAGGTAAGGCACTTTGTGGCACATATAGTGCAGAAATTGCAGAAACCAAAGTCGATCAAGTTAGTCGTTTTGCGCTTGAACATCAGCACCCGTTAAAGTGCATGATGGAAAAAGCGTAAAACTGCAAGGTTAAGTTGGAGTACCTATGCTAAATAAAGATTTAGAAGTTTCATTAAATATGGCTTTTCGTCAAGCCAAAGACTCTCGTCATGAGTTTATGACGGTTGAGCACCTATTATTAGCGTTATTAGATAACCCAGCGGCAGAACAAGTTTTGTTGGCTTGTGGTGCTAATTTATCTAAATTACGTCTCGAACTAAATGATTTTATTGGAGAAACTACTCCTGTAATACCTGAAGGTGAAGCGGAACGTGAAACTCAACCCACGTTAGGCTTTCAACGGGTTTTACAACGAGCCGTGTTTCATGTGCAATCATCGGGTAAGTCTGAAGTTAACGGTGCAAATGTATTAGTCGCTATTTTCAGTGAACAAGAGTCACAAGCCGCTTATTTTCTAAAAAAAGCAGATATTTCACGCCTTGATATCGTTAATTATATTTCACATGGTATTTCTAAAGTCGATGAAGGTGAAACTTTAACGAGTGATAATATTGAAGCTCAAACAACGAGCGAAGAACCTCGTACGATTGAAAATTTCACCCAAAATTTAAATGAAGAAGCATTAAAAGGTAATATAGACCCATTAATTGGCAGAGATAGTGAGTTAGAGCGAACTTTACAAGTACTAACTCGCCGTCGTAAAAACAACCCTTTATTTGTTGGTGAAGCGGGTGTAGGAAAAACGGCAATTGCAGAAGGTTTGGCCAATTTAATTGTGAATGAACAAGTGCCAGAATTTTTACAAGGAGCCACCATTTATTCACTTGATTTAGGGGCTTTATTAGCGGGCACTAAATATCGAGGTGATTTTGAAAAACGTTTTAAAGCGCTTTTAAAAGATGTTCAAGAAGAAGATAAAGCGATTTTATTTATTGATGAAATTCATACTATTATTGGTGCTGGTGCAGCATCAGGTGGGATGATGGATGCGTCTAATTTAATAAAACCATTATTGTCTGCAGGTAAAATTCGCTGTATCGGTTCAACAACTTATCAAGAATATCAAAGTGTTTTTGAAAAAGATCGTGCCTTAGCAAGACGTTTTCAAAAAATAGATATTGTAGAGCCTAGTGTTGATGACACCACAAAAATATTGCACGGTCTAAAAGAAAAATATGAAACTCATCATGGTATTCGTTATAGCAATAAAGCGTTGCGAGCTGCTGCACAATTATCTGCAAAATATATAAATGAACGCTTTTTACCAGACAAAGCCATTGATGTGATTGATGAAGCAGGAGCTAAACAACAATTAGTTGCGGCATCGAAACGTAAAAAAGTGATCAGTAATATTGATATTGAATCTATTGTGGCAAAAATGGCACGAATTCCGGAAAAATCTGTTAGTGCTTCGGAAAAAGATAGCCTTAAAAATATTGACCGTAATTTAAAATTAGTGGTTTTTGGACAAGATGATGCCATTGAAGGTTTATCCTCAGTGATCAAATTATCACGTGCGGGTTTAGGTAATGAAGAAAAACCAGTAGGATCATTTTTATTTGCAGGTCCTACAGGTGTAGGTAAAACAGAAGTGACTCAACAGTTAGCTAAACAACTTGGAGTTGAGTTATTACGCTATGATATGTCTGAGTACATGGAAAAACACGCCGTTAGCCGTTTAATTGGTGCGCCTCCTGGTTATGTAGGTTACGAGCAAGGAGGATTGTTGACTGATGCGGTTATTAAACACCCTCATGCTGTGGTATTACTTGATGAAATTGAAAAAGCTCATCCTGATGTTTTTAATATATTACTACAGGTGATGGATCACGCTACATTAACGGATAATAATGGTCGAAAAGCAGATTTTAGAAATATTATTTTAGTCTTAACCACTAATGCGGGCGTACAAGAAACTGTCCGTCAATCTATTGGTTTTAAACAACAAGATCACAGTTTTGATGCGATGAGTGAGATCAACAAAGTTTTTTCTCCCGAGTTTAGAAATCGCTTAGATAATATTGTTTGGTTTAATCATTTATCTGATGAAGTCATTCAGCAAGTTGTTGATAAATTTATTGTAGAATTACAAGCACAACTTGATGATAAAGGCGTTTCACTAGAGCTAACGAATGATGCAAGAAAATGGCTTTCTGAACATGGCTACGATAAAGCAATGGGAGCTCGACCTATGGCTCGCGTGATCCAAGAAGAATTGAAAAAACCATTAGCCAATGAACTATTGTTTGGTGAACTTGTACATGGTGGTATTGCAAAAGTGAGTGTAGCTAAAGATAAATTAGTACTTAAATTTGAAAGTAAAAAAGAGTTAGTAGAGCATTAGTTTTGATAAAATACTGAGGTTTAAGTGCTAAACCTCAAACACATAAAATAAAAAACCTATTCATTATGAATAGGTTTTTTTGTTTAATTAGATTAACTAAACTTAAGACAATAATATTATATTAAGTAAAGTATCAGAGTCTAAAAGTAAGAAGAGTAATTATCTAGCGCGAAAAATAATACGACCTTTAGATAAATCATAAGGTGTTAATTCTACTGTTACTTTATCACCCGTTAATATACGGATGTAATTTTTACGCATCTTGCCAGAAATGTGTGCTGTTACCACATGACCATTTTCTAATTCAACACGGAACATAGTATTAGGTAAGGTGTCTAACACAGTACCTTGCATTTCAATATTTTCTTCTTTCGCCATTGGGCGCTCGACCTCTGTATTTGCTGTTTGGGTTATTTTAATCGAACCAGAAGGCTCAAATAACACTAAAATAAAAATCTGCGCAGATCATGCCCAAATCGAGCCCTAAAGTAAAGCAACATCGCTTATTTATTTACAATTAGTCCTGTTTATTAACTAATTGCCATAAATTTTCTTTAAATATTTGATAAGGGAAATAGCGATTTTTATAATTCATTTTTTTACATTCATCAATTTGGTAGCCTAAGTATAAGAATTCTTTATTAAATTGTTGTGCGATAGCTATTTGTTTTAATATTGAAAATACACCTAAGGCTGATTTTTTATAATCAGGGTGGTAAAAGGTATAAACGGCTGATAATGCATCAACCAATTTATCTGTTACCGCAACACTAATTAATTTATCGTTATCCCATGTTTCAATAAAAAGTTGTTTTGTTAACTGACAACTTAAAAAAGTTTGGTATTGTTCATAATTCGGTGGGTACATAGCGCCATTATGATGTATGGCATTAATATACTCTTGATATAATGGGTAATAATTATCTTGTGGTTGATTAGATATTTTTATTGTGAAATGTTGATTTTTTTTCAATAACCGCTTTTGACTTTTAGAAGGAAGAAAATCAGCTGCGAAGACACGAATTGATTGGCAGGCTTGGCAATTGACACAATGCGGGCGATATACTTGGTCGCCACTGCGCCTAAACCCCTGCGACATTAGCCATGAATAGCCCTCTGCTGAATTTAGCTGTTCTTCAATGGCAATAAGTAAACGCTCTTGCCTATTAGGTAAGTAACTACAGGGAAACTCTTTACTGATGCCAAATTGATAACTCATAAAGTAATAAACTTCTTCAATTAAAAAACTTATAAGGTTAGTGTTTGTGCTTGCCAAAATTGATCATTTAAAGATATATTTATCGCTTCATCTTTAAGTTTAACAAAATTTTCGCGACTTATTTCTTTACAACCCATAGATTCAAGAAAAGGGTTTAATA
>WGGB01000108.1 GCA_015491935.1 Alteromonadaceae bacterium | reverse complement strand
TATTAATTCTACTATTATTCAACGCTCTCGTTTTGCCTTTGATACGCGTAAAGATTATTTAGGCTTTTTATCTACTGCGGCGCATGAATTTGTACATACATGGAATGTAAAACAATATCGCCCTGAAGGGCTTGTTCCTTACGATTATCAAAAAGAAAATTACACTACCTTATTATGGCTTTCTGAAGGTTCTACGAGTTATTTACAAAGTCAGTTATTAATGCGTGGTAAATTAATGACGACAAGTGAATATTTAAAAGAATTGGCTAAACGAATCAGTGGCTACAAGCATAAACCTGGCAGAATGAGCCAAACGGTTGCTCAGGCTAGTTTTGATGATTGGATCAGTGAAGGTGGTAATTATGCGCAAAATAATAGTGTTAACATTTATTCAGAAGGTTTTTTAGTTTCTTGGTTATTAGATTTTAGTATTTTAACTGACACTAATTTAGATAAAAGTTATCGTGACGTACATAATTTATTATATAAAAATTACCGTTTACCTCATGCTTTTACCGAAGAAGACGTAAAACAAGTGATCTCTGAGCTTACAGGGAGTAATTATCAAGCTTGGTGGCAAGAAAATGTTCATGGTCATCCTAACCCTGATTTTAAAAAACTGTTAGCACAAGCTGGGTTACAAATGTCTTTTGGAGATAAAAGCAAAACTAAAGCTTGGTCAGGGTTAAAAACTAAAGTGCATAAAAACGGTTTAGAAGTTATTCGAATCGAAAAAAACAGCCCAGCATGGCAAAGTAATTTCTCATTGGGTGATATTATTATTGCTATTGATGGCTTGCGAGTTGAAGATAATTCATTAAGCAAACGGTTAGCTAATTTTAAAGGTGGCGATAGTATTAAAGTGACTTTTTTCCGTCGAGATCAATTAATGACTAAAACGATAAAACTTGCTAAACAGCCTAAAGGTAAATTAAAAATTATACCGTTAAAAACAGTAACGGCAGAACAAAAAGCATTCTTTAAAGCATGGACAGGATTGGAATTTCCAAAAGATAAAGCTTAACTTTTATAAAACTAATTATTTAAATTGTTTATAAAGCGCGATGCTAATACCATCGCGCTTTTTATATTTTCATGATTTATTTTATTATTGTCTTAATGTTCTTTGTGCGGGAGCTTGAGATAAGTGTGTTGATCTAAATGGGTTTATATCTAAACCACCACGCCTAGTATAACGAGCAAAAACAGTTAATTGTTCAAATTGACCATATTGCTGTAAATCACAAAAAATACGCTCGACACATTGCTCATGAAATTCATTATGTTGGCGAAAGGAGATCAAATATTCTAATAAAACTTGGTGAGATATTTTGGCACCGCGGTAATTAATATAAAGACTTGCCCAGTCAGGTTGATTGGTAATTAAGCAATTAGACTTTAATAAGTGACTAACTAGGTTTTCTTCAACGATATTATTATTGACAATTAAACCGTTAAGCAATGATTGTTGATAGTCATACTGTGTAACATTAAGATCAATATCGTCAATACAATTTGCATTGACCTTTGTTATTGTAAGTGCAGGGCAATTATCGACTTTGAATAGGGTAACTTGTACGGGTGCCACAGCACAATCGCTAAGATCTTTAGTTAAAATCTCTTGTACCACTTGCCAACTGGCAAATTTAGTTTGATTAAAACTATTTAGGTAAAGTTTAAATGATTTTGACTCGACTAAATTAATACTTGTACAAGGAAAGCGAAATTCAGCAACAGCAACTATTGGTTTACCTTGTTCGTTTAACCATGATAATTCATAACCATACCAAACATCTTCACCAATAAAAGGTAATTTTTTATTCGTTAAGTTTAAATCTTTACGGTTTAAACTACGTGGCACGCCTTGCAATAATTTAGTGGAATATTGGGTCGTATAAGCCGTAGTTTTTCCTAACGTTAATTGAGTAAGTTCTTTTGCGTTTTGGTAAGTAGTCATAGACAATAGCAGTGTTAAATTAAAACCCTGATTATAACGCGAATCATATATTTAATCATAGAGGAACAATAGCGCTAATGAAATTGACAAAACTTTATACAAATGATTTAAACCTTAAAGAAGCAGTATGGCAAGTTGGACAAGCGTATATTGAGGGCTATCAACAACAACATAATAGTTTACCTATTGCAGATGTTGATCCTGAATCAACCTCGCCATGTCAGGTTGATATAAAGGAGAATGATAAAACCACGTGGCAAGTTATTAAAATTAACGAATCGCTCGATTTTAACAATATTAATAGCGCATTAGATGTGACGATAAATCAGGATATAGAAAACTATTTTGGGAGTATGTATGCCGATAGTATTCCAGCAGAAACGTCTGATGGTAAATTATCGTTATTATTTGCTTGGGATCATAATGATTTTCAACGTTTACAAGAAAATATTATAGGGCACATTATGATGAAGCAAAGATTAAAACAAAAGATCACACTGTTTTTTGCTGTGACTGATGAAGAAGATATGATTATCTCTTTAGATAATGATAGTGGTGAAATTTGGGTTGAGCAGGTTGGTTGCGAGCCGCATAAAAAACTGGCAAATTCTATGCAAGAATTTTTGTCAAGTTTGTCATTAGATTTTTCCGTGGTATCGTAACTCT
>WGGB01000107.1 GCA_015491935.1 Alteromonadaceae bacterium | reverse complement strand
GCTAAAATCGCATATAAAAGCATATATTTGCGCGCAAAATAATCAAACAGAAAAATATTTACTTTTTTTATAAATTTAGTGTTGACAGTATCGCTATAGCTCTTTAATATTCCGCCCCGTTGAGAAGATGCTTAGCAAAAACTTAACCATAACCAAAATTACTATTGAGTAACTTAGTAGTAATAATAATTTATTTCCTGTTAGTTCTTTTGGTAGAGCTATCGAAGCACTATTAATCTATGTGTTTTTGAAAGAGAAATAAGAAAAGTTTATTCCCCAATAGCTCAGTTGGTAGAGCGATGGACTGTTAATCCATGTGTCACTGGTTCGAGCCCAGTTTGGGGAGCCACATTATAAAGCAATGGCATTGCGCGGTTGCTAAAGTGTTTAACAGGCACTTTGTTAAAGTTTATTTTCTAAAAGCTCAGTTGGTAGAGCGATTAAAGGCACTGTTAATTCATGTGCATTTAAGAGGAAGTAAAAAGTTTATTCCCCAATAGCTCAGTTGGTAGAGCGATGGACTGTTAATCCATGTGTCACTGGTTCGAGCCCAGTTTGGGGAGCCACATTAAAGGCTGTAGAGAAATCTACAGCCTTTTTTTCTGTCTAAAATTTATGAAAAAAATTTATGAAAAAAATTTATTTAGCATTACGCTTTCGCTTTGAATTTATTATTCATTCAAGTTACTCACAAATACTGTGGATAACTTTGTTAGTTAAAATGTAATAAATTAAGTTAGAGTGGTTTTAAAGGGTTTGCGGCTTGTTTAAAATAGCTCGATAAATTTATTTTTCCTTTAAATTCAACAATATAAAGTGTTGTCGTTGTTTTTGTCAGCATGATGAACAATTTGTAACCGTGTATTCTATATAAGGGATAAATATTTTATCTTACAAAAAACACAATGGAATCGTAACTATTATTCAATTAGCCGTAGCCGCAAACATCACTATATTTTACAATAAACCATTCTAAATCAGTTATACCTCATTCTAATAATAACTTTGGGTTTTTATGTCAAAAACTAATCACATAGATTTTCTTAACGATCCTGTTGCTGGTACTTTAAAAAAAATGACCATACCAGTTATTTACGGCATGATTTTATTAATGACCTTTAATTTAGTCGATACCTTTTTTGTTAGTTTATTAGGCACTCAACCTTTAGCAGCGATTAGTTTTACTTTTCCTGTTACTTTTACGGTTATTAGCTTAATGATAGGGCTTGGGATCGGCACATCAGCAGTGATAGCTCGCCAATTAGGTAAGGGTGATAATGTTTCAGCAAAAATAACAGCAAGCGTTGCCTTATATTTAGGTGCGGTGGTCGTAGTGGTATTATCATTAATCGGTTACATTTTTACTGATAACATTTTTACTCTGCTAGGTGCTTCCTCTGCGGCTTTAATCTTAATTCATCAATATATTGATGTTTGGTTTTTAGGCAGCATTTGCTTAATAGGTCCCATGATAGGTAATGCTATTTTACGCGCTAATGGTGACACTAAAACTCCCAGTATTGTTATGGGTGGTGCAGGGCTGATTAATGCAGTTTTAGATCCTTTATTAATTTTTGGTTTAGGACCTTTTCCTGAATTAGGTATGCAAGGTGCTGCTATTGCAACGTTAATTTCTTGGGCTTGTGGTTTTATTTTTGTTTTGTATATTTTAATTATTAAGAAAAATATCATTTCGGTACGACTACCCAATGCCTCTATTTTTATACAAGCGGTTAAGCAAATAGCTAAAATAGGTTTTCCCGCTGCGGGGGCTAACATGTTAACGCCATTGGCCGCTGCCATAATGACAGCCATTGTCGCACGCTATGGTGAGTCAGCAGTTGCAGCCTTTGGTGTTGGTTCTCGCTTAGAATCTATTGCTTGTTTAGTTATATTGGCTATGTCGATGACATTACCACCTTTTATTAGTCATAATTTTGGTGCTAATAATATGAAAAGAGTGGCGTTTAGTTATAAAACGTCGGTAAAGTTTGTTATGATTTGGCAAATTTTTATCTATATTGTGATGGTTTTACTTGCCCCATTTATTGCTGATGCCTTTGCTAAGGAACAACAAGTTGCAGACATTATTCAGCTATTTATTTGGATTTTACCTTTAGGTTATGGTTTTCAAGGCGTCATTATTTTAACTAACTCATCATTTAATGCACTACACAAACCAATGACGGCATTAATGTTAAGTATTGTACGTTTATTTATTTGTTATGTACCTTTTGCCTATGTTGGTAGTTTACTCTTTAATTTAGAAGGGCTTTTTGTTGGGGCTTTATGCGGTAATATCGTCATGGCGAGCCTTTCTTATTATATTTTTAATAAACAATTTGTAATCAACAAAAACACCTCAAAAGCAGTCGTATTATGAGTGAGCAACTAAAAAAATTACAATTGGTTTCAGATTATAAGCCTAATGGTGATCAACCCACGGCAATAGCCCAGTTAAAAGAGGGCTTAGAAGCAGGGCTTGCTCATCAAACTTTACTTGGCGTTACTGGCTCAGGTAAAACTTTTACCATTGCTAATGTTATTGCAGACTTAAATCGTCCAACGATGCTGTTAGCGCCAAATAAAACACTCGCGGCACAACTTTATGGAGAAATGAAAGAATTTTTTCCTCATAACGCGGTGGAATATTTTGTTTCATATTATGACTATTACCAACCTGAAGCTTATGTACCCACCACAGATACATTTATAGAAAAAGATGCCTCAGTAAACGATCATATTGAGCAAATGCGCCTATCCGCCACTAAAGCTTTATTAGAGCGTCGTGATGTTATTATTGTTGCTTCAGTATCCGCTATTTATGGTCTTGGCGATCCTGACTCTTATTTAAAAATGATGTTGCATTTACGCCAAGGCGATATAATTAACCAACGCGATATTTTAAGACGACTAGCTGAATTGCAATACATTCGTAACGATGTTGCGTTTGCTCGTGCCACTTATCGTGTTAGAGGCGACGTTATTGATATTTTTCCTGCTGAGTCAGATCGTTTTGCTTTACGGGTAGAATTATTTGATGAAGAAATTGAACGCATTAGCGAATTTGATCCGTTAACAGGGCAAGTAGAGCGAGTATTAGCGCGTGTAACTGTTTATCCTAAAACTCATTATGCAACCCCTAGAGAAAAAATACTCGCGGCAGTAGATGCGATAAAAATAGAATTAAAAGCACATACCCAACAATTAAAAGACAATAATAAATTAGTTGAAGAACAGCGTTTAACACAACGAACACGGTTTGATATAGAAATGATGACAGAGCTGGGTTACTGCTCAGGTATTGAAAATTATTCACGTTATTTATCAGGACGCGCACCGGGCGAGCCACCACCAACCTTATTTGATTATTTACCTGATGACGGTTTATTAATTATTGATGAATCGCACGTTACTATTCCACAATTAGGTGCTATGTATAAAGGTGATCGGTCACGTAAAGAAAATTTGGTGCAATATGGTTTTCGTTTACCGTCGGCATTAGATAATAGACCGATGCGCTTTGATGAGTTTGAAGCCTTAGCCCCACAAACTATTTATGTCTCAGCAACGCCAAGTCAATATGAAATAGATAAGTCTTCCGGTGAAATCGCCGAGCAAGTAGTACGACCAACAGGTCTACTTGATCCTATTATTGAAGTACGTCCCGTTGAAACCCAAGTTGATGATTTATTGTCAGAAATAAGAAAACGCGTAACCGTTGGCGAGCGAGTTTTAGCGACAACGCTTACTAAACGTATGGCGGAAGACCTCACCGATTACCTAGACGAACACGGCGTTAAAACCCGTTATTTACATTCAGATGTTGATACCGTTGAACGAGTAGAAATCATTCGTGATTTACGTTTAGGTAAGTTTGATGTACTGGTAGGTATTAACTTGTTACGTGAAGGCTTAGATATGCCTGAAGTATCACTAGTAGCTATTTTAGATGCGGATAAAGAAGGTTTTTTACGCTCAGAACGTTCGCTTATTCAAACCATTGGACGGGCTGCACGTAATGTTAATGGTCGAGCCATTTTATATGCGGCCAAAATTACCAAATCAATGAAAAAAGCTATTGATGAAACCGATCGCCGCCGAGAAAAACAGCATCAATACAATATAGAGCGCGGTATAACACCACAAGGTGTCATTAAAAAAATTACCGACGTTATGGATATTGGTACATCATTTAATGAAAACAATGCGAAGAAAGTCGCTGAACAGGCGGGTGAATATCATACTTTATCGGTTAAAGAAATTGATAAAAAAGTGAAGCAGCTTGAAGCTCAGATGTTCGATCATGCTCAAAACCTTGAATTTGAACAAGCTGCCGCACTTCGCGATGAAATAGCCGAGTTAAGAGAATTACAATTAACTCATTAATAAATCATATACCCAATTGTAGCCGTTAGTTTAGTTATATCTCAAGTTTCGGAGTTCACTTTTAGCCAATAAAAGTGAACGTTTCCTCATTCTAACCTTTCTTGCCGTAAGGTAAAACTATCCATTTGCATGACTTGTGTAAAAAAATCAATCACTGTTTGTTCTATTTTATCTAACACGTCAGCTATATC
>WGGB01000106.1 GCA_015491935.1 Alteromonadaceae bacterium | reverse complement strand
TGCTTTATGTGCCTCTATGGTGCATATTGATCAACTAGAAGAGCAGTTAAAAAATAATATTAAGCAATTACCTAAATTTAATATACTCAGTGTTGAACTCACCACTAACGCTGAAGAATTAGCCGAATAATATTTGTTGTCATAATCGCTATTAGAATGTAAAAAGCGATCTGAAAGATCGCTTTTTAATTTTTATGTTTAGTCCATTTTTTGGTTATACCAATTTCATTAATTAAGTGTTCTATTTTAACAAGTAGAAATGATCACTTGGTTTGTGAGATTGGTATTATTCAGTTCTTGAAGTAACTTCGACTAAATGATAACCAAATTGTGTTTTTACTGGGCCTTGAACGGTATTTACGTCAGCCGAAAAGACAACGTCATCAAATTCTTTTACCATTTGTCCACGACCAAATGAGCCTAAATCACCACCTTGCATTTTAGAAGGGCAGTTTGAATGCTCTTTTGCTACTTTTGCAAAATCACTACCAGACTCTATTTCATTTTTTAGTGCTAAACATTGTTCTTCGGTATCAACTAAGATGTGACGGGCAGATGCTCTAACCATGATATTTTCCTCTACTACTTTTTGGGGAAATTAATAAGCGTTAAAGATTACCTTAATTTTCAATAAAATAAAATATCAAATGAGCTATTTTTTATTTAACCATTTAAATTACATTGAGAATTTTCAGTAATACCATTAATACCAGATGGGGCTTCTTTTAAATTATTTTTAACGGTAAATATTTTTTTAAAACGGGTAATAAATAATTGTAATTTGTCATTTATTTTTGTTGCCAACTCAAAAAGTTTATTACCACCTGCTTTTTTTACTATATTGGGTATAAATTCTTGTTTAATCGGTGTTAATACTAATTTTATATTAGACGTTATGTTTAATTTATTTAATTGCGCCAAACTATGAATATGCGTGATTTTCAAGGTTAATACATTGTTTTTGTTTGTATTTTTAGCTGTTGTTTTTTTTGAGGTTTTTGCTGCGTTTAATGTTTGCGGATGAATTGATTTTTTTATTAACATTAATTCATGGCCTTCACCATTTGATTGCGGAAAAGCATGAATATAAATTTGTTTTCGTTGCTGAGTTTGATCCTCATCATTTGCCGCATAAACAAACGCTGAATGCAGATTTGCAGCTGCTAATATTATGAGCAATAGAGGTTTAATTAGTGCTGTTTTCTTTATATTTAATTTCATTATATTGTGCTCTCGGTTTACTATTTACTATAAGTACCTTGAGGTTATTTCCGTATAATTATTACTAATTGAGTCATATTGTAACAATAAGTGCAAAAATAATAAATTGCTAATTTGATCCGATAAATGGTGGCTTATTTACGATAGAAGCCGTTTTAATGAAATAATCCCAATTGAATTTATTAATTCAATTGGGATTAATATAGACTTAAGCTTTTGACAAGGTAGATTTTTTTAAAAGTCTAAATTGATGCAGTAATGGTTCAGTATAACCATTAGGTTGCCTACAACCATTAAACACTAATTCACAAGCTGCTTTAAACGCTATATTGTTGTCAATATCTGCACACATAGGTTGATATATGGGATCATTTGCATTTTGTTGATCAACTATCGCTGCCATTTTTTTCATGCTAGCTAATACTTGCTCTTTTGTACAAATATTATGGCGTAACCAGTTTGCCATATGTTGGCTAGAAATACGTAATGTCGCTCTATCTTCCATTAAGCCAACATTATTAATATCAGGTACTTTTGAACAACCAACGCCTTGATCAATCCAACGCACGACATAACCAAGTAGGCCTTGCGCATTATTTTCTAATTCTTCAATAATTTCTTGCTCACTCCAATGAGTATTTTCTGCAACTGGAAAAGTCAAAATATCATCGAGAGATGCTTTTTGTCGTTGTTTTATTTTTCCTTGCTGCACAAAGACATTAACTTGATGATAATGCATTGCGTGTAGCGTTGCTGCGGTTGGTGAAGGTACCCAAGCGGTATTAGCGCCAGATAAAGGATGATTTATTTTTGCTTCAAGCATGGCTGCCATTTGATCAGGTATTGCCCACATACCTTTGCCTATTTGAGCTTTACCACTTAAGCCGCATTGTAGACCAATATCGACATTACTATCTTCATAAGCGCTGATCCATTTTGTGTTTTTTATATCGCCTTTACGTGCCATAGCACCCGCTTCCATTGAGGTATGAATTTCATCACCCGTGCGGTCTAAAAAGCCGGTGTTAATAAATACGACTCGCTCACGGGCTTCGTAAATACAGGCTTTTAAATTAACCGTGGTTCGACGTTCTTCATCCATAATACCCATTTTTATCGTATTAGGTGCCAGTGAAAGTGCCTCTTCAACGGCGTTAAACAAAGTATTGGCAAAAGCAACTTCTTCAGGACCATGCATTTTAGGTTTGACGATATAAATAGATTTTTGTTGGCTATTTTTGAAATGCCCATTATCAATTAAATCATGCATGGAAATCAGCGAGGTAAGCATAGCATCCATAATACCTTCTGGAATTTCGCTACCATCAGCCGTTAATATTGCTTCATTTGTCATTAAGTGACCAACATTGCGTACAAACATTAAACTGCGGCCTTGTAAATTAATATCCTCGCCTGATAATGATTGATAACTGCGGTTGTTATTCATTACACGGGTGATAGTTTTATCCCCTTTAATGATTTTTTCGCTTAAATCTCCTTTGTTTAAGCCTAGCCAATTACGGTAAGCAAGCACTTTGTCGCTAGCATCTACTGCGGCCACAGAATCTTCACAATCCATGATCGTTGTTAATGCTGACTCCATAATAATGTCACTCATGCCTGCTAGATCAACTTTGCCAATAGCACTATTACGCTCAAAAACCAGTTCAAAATGTAAACCGTTATGTTTAAATAACAAACAACTAGGTAGGTTGATACTGCCTTGAAAGCCAATAAAGGCGCTACTGTCTAATAATGGCGTTTGTGCTCCACTTTGTAGAGTAACCATTATTTGTTGTTCAACAATTTGATAGTCAACTGCATTTTTATGGCTACCATCTAATAGCGGAATATTTTTATCTAAAAAGTCTTTAGCAAACTCAATAACTTTAGCACCTCGAATAGGATTATATTGGGCTGTTTTTTCTGCCCCATTATCACTTGGTATAGCATCGGTTCCATAAAGGGCGTCGTATAAACTTCCCCAACGAGCATTTACTGCATTGAGGGCAAAACGAGCATTCATCACCGGAACAACTAATTGAGGCCCTGCCATTGTAGCTATTTCAGCATCAACATTATTTGTGCTAATTTGAAAATCATCGACTTGTTTTGTTAAGTAACCAATTTCAGTTAAAAAGTTTTTATATTGTGTAAAGTTGAATTTATCCCCTTGGTTTTGTTGATGCCAAGTATCTATTTTTGCTTGTAATTGATCTCGTGTGATTAATAATTGCTTATTGATAGGTGCTAGTTTTTCTACTAATTTTGAAAAGTTCTGCCAAAAATCATCACGTTTTATGGGGAGACCAGGTAACACCTCATGGTTAACAAATTCGTATAAACAAGGGGCAATGTGTAAATTGGCGAAAGTGATTCGTTGCGTCATAATGTTTTCCTGATCTAATGTTAATTATATTTACATTCAAGCCAATTAAAAAAACGTTGAGCAGGCTTGAAAATAAATAGTAACGAGTACCGCTTAATTAAATAGCAAAAGTATTGTTAATGCCATAATTAAAGCTATTACTCTAAATTATCCTTGGTATTCATGCTGTGAATGACTACCCATTATTTATATGTTATTTTTATTGTTATGAGGGTTGTCCATATTGTTTTAATTTTCTGCGGCGGCTTCACTCACTAATTGTCGAAACCAAATATGGCTGGCATCGTGGTGTAATAATGGACTCCAGATCATTTTTAATTCTATGTCTGGTATTTCAAACGGTGGTTTAACAATAGTATAAAGACTATCATTTTTGTGTAATAACGCGGCTTTTGTGGGAAGAGTGGCGATTAAGTCATCTTCAAAAGCAAGTTGCATTGCCACATGGTAATTACGAGTGAATACTTTTATATCACGTTTCTTACCCAGACGTGCTAGGGCTTCGTCTACCCAGCCAAGTTTTTGTACATCTTTAGGATCCATGCCCACGCCTACACCAAAGCCTGTTTTAGATACCCAAACGTGTTTAGACGTTAAGAAGCTATTTAAGTTGAATTTAGTCACGACAGGATTGTCAGCCCCTAAAAGACAAGAAAATGAATCGCGCCAGAGTGTTTTTTGATGAAAAGATTGTGGTAATTCGTCGAATCTATTGATTGCCATATCAATTTTTCCGGCCTCAACATCATGAAAGTTCACGTCACTTGGTGTCATAATATCTAACGTTACACTAGGTGCCAATTTATTGATTTTTCTTAATAAAGAGGGAAGTAATGTTGATGCAGCATAATCGCTTGCCATTATACGAAAAACACGTTGGCTACTTTTTTCGTTAAATTCTTCTTCGCCTTGTAATGCTTCTTCTAGCTCTAATAGTATCTTACGTATTGCTGGAGCTAAGGCTCTAGCACGCTCTGTAGGCACCATACCGTCAGACGTCCGTACTAAAATAGGATCTTTAAATAATGTTCTAAGGCGTTTTAAACCATTACTCATTGCAGGCTGTGTGATGTTTAGCTGATTAGCTGCGCGAGTGACATTTTTTTCTCTTAATAAAACATCAAGATAAATAAGTAGGTTTAAATCAATTTTAGATATATTCATTTCAGTGATACAAGCTATAAATTTAAAAGATAAAGGTACTATAATGTGAATAATAGGGAAATTTCAATAAAAATCACCAATTCTTTAGTCTAATAACAATCAGTTAACTTAAATACTATGGTGGTATAAGTTTTATGAATGGCGATAATGATTGATATAAATTTTAATTATACTTGTCGGGCGTTTATTATTTTTATCGTTCCTTATGACAACTTACACACTGAGTTACAAGACTTAAGCTAAAATAGCTATGTTACTTAGTTAACTCAACGAGAAATTTTGGAGAATATCATGTCTAATTATCAAAGTGCCATTGAAGCGGTTGCAGCAATTAAAGAAAAAGCGGGTGAATCTTGGAGAGCTATAGATCCAGAAGCTGTAGCGCGTATGCGTTTACAAAATCAATTTAAAAATGGTTTGGATATTGCTAAATATACTGCTGACATTATGAGAGCCGATATGGATGCTTATGATGCTGATAGTTCTCAATATACTCAATCATTAGGTTGTTGGCATGGTTTTATTGGTCAACAAAAAATGATTTCAATTAAAAAGCATTTTAATAGTACTGATCGTCGCTATTTATATTTATCAGGTTGGATGGTTGCTGCATTGCGTAGTGAATTTGGCCCTTTACCTGATCAATCAATGCATGAAAAAACTGCGGTAGCTCATTTAATTGAAGAACTTTACACTTTTTTACGCCAAGCTGATGCACGTGAACTGGGGGGTTTATATCGTCAGTTAGATGCCGCAAAAGCCGAAGATGATCAGGCTAAAGCAAAAGAAATTCAACATGAAATAGACAATCATATTACGCACGTTGTGCCTATTATTGCCGATATTGATGCTGGTTTTGGTAATGCTGAAGCGACGTATTTAATGGCAAAACAAATGATTGAAGCTGGTGCTTGTTGTATTCAAATTGAAAACCAAGTGTCAGATGAAAAACAATGTGGACACCAAGACGGTAAAGTAACCGTACCTCATGAAGACTTTTTAGCCAAAATTCGAGCAGTACGTTATGCCTTTTTAGAACTAGGCATTGATAATGGCGTTATTGTAGCGCGCACAGATTCATTAGGTGCTGGTTTAACGAAACAAATTGCGGTAACTAAAGAGCCAGGCGATTTAGGTGATCAATACAATGCCTTTTTAGATTGTGATGAAGTTAGCTTAGATGAAATGGGTAACGGTGATGTAGTTATTAAGCAAAATGGTAAATTAGTGCGTCCTAAACGTTTACCAAGTAACTTATTTCAATTTAAAAAAGGTACGGGTGAAGCACGCTGTGTACTTGATTGTATTACGTCATTACAAAACGGTGCTGATTTAATTTGGATTGAAACTGAAAAACCGCATATCGGTCAAATTGGCGCTATGGTTAATGCTATTCGTGAACAAGTACCTAATGCTAAATTAGTGTATAACAATTCACCATCATTTAACTGGACACTTAATTTCCGTCAGCAAGTATTTGATATTATGGCTGAAGAAGGGAAAGATGTTAGTGCTTACGATCGCGATAATTTAATGAGTGTTGAGTATGACAATAGTGAACTTGCCTTGTTGGCCGATGAAAAAATACGTACATTCCAAGCTGATTCAGCACGTGAAGCGGGTATATTCCATCATTTAATTACGTTACCAACGTATCATACCACAGCATTGTCTACCGATAACTTGGCTAAAGAATATTTTGGTGAGCAAGGAATGTTAGGTTATGTTAAAAATGTTCAACGTGAAGAGATTCGCCAAGGCATTGCCTGTGTTAAACATCAAAATATGGCAGGTTCAGATATAGGTGATGATCATAAAGAATACTTTGCTGGCGAAGCGGCACTTAAAGCTTCAGGTAAAGACAACACCATGAACCAATTTTAGATAATAATACCATTAGGTTAATTAACTTTTGAGTTAAGAATAAACTTAATTAATGATTATAAAATATTATGCTGTTGAATATTAGTTTAATACAGCAAAAGAATTAACACTCTAGAATAAAACAATAGAGGTTAACCAAGTAAAAACCGCAATAGAGTATCCATATTGCGGTTTTTTATTTTTAACAGGATAAAAAGAAGAAATATTTTAGTTTTGTTTGATCTAAGGCGAAAATAGCATTAACAATTGTTAACATTGGGTGGTAAAATGCGTGCAAATTTTAACACTCACTCAATGTTAAGCGATATCACGTATTATGATCACCACGGTTATTATAGCTTTAGTTATTATTAGTTTTATTATGATAGTTACTGAAGATATTATTCAGATTAATAAAGCAAAAACGACTTTATTTTTTGGTACCCTTTGTTGGGTTTTAGTTTATGTATTTCCTGTTCATCAGGGGAGTGCAAAAGAAATTAATACTCAATTTAATGAAAACTTATTAGAAATAGCTACGTTATGGTTGTTTTTAATGTCAGCGATGACCTTTGTTGCTTATTTGAACAGTAAAGGGTTTATTTCGGCGGTGGTACAGCGAATTTTACCGAGTAAAGTTTCTGAACGAGGCTTAATGTTTGTTATCGCTATTTTTGCTTTTGTGTTTTCATCTTTTGCTGATAATGTCACCGCAACGTTAGTGTCTATTGCGGTGGTTGTTAACTTACAACTTGATATGAAAAAACGGTTAAAATATGCCACATTGATTATTTTTGCGGTAAATAGTGGTGGTGTTTCATTAATCACGGGTGATGTAACTACCTTGATGATATTTTTAGCCGATAAAGTCACCATCGCTAATTTGCTTATTTTAGTTTTACCATCATTACTTGGGGTGTTAACACTTGCTACTTTGTTGTCGTTAAAATTAAAAGGTCATGTTAAATTAGAGCAAACACGCATTAAAATTGAAAAAACCGATATTACCATTGCGCTAATTTTTGTTAGTACCATTGCGGGCACTTTATTGGCCAATGTCTTGTATCATATTCCGCCAGTATTAAGTTTTTTGTTTGGTTTGTCTTTTATGTTTTTGGTGGCAAATTTTCTACAACGCAAAAAAAATCAAGACGTAATGAATTATATTCGAGAAGTTGAATTTGATGCCTTGTTGTTTTTCTTAGGGGTTTTATTACTTGTTGGTATTTTAAAACAGATTGGTGTGTTAAGTAGTTTTACTGTACTTTACCAACATTTACCTGCAATAGAAGTTAATTACTTAATTGGTTTTATGTCATCAGTTATTGATAACGTACCGCTAACCGCTGCTTTATTAAAAGCGGATGTTGATATGAAAGTAACCGAATGGCTTACCTTAACCTATGCAACAGGTGTTGGTGGCTCAATTTTAGTGATAGGCTCGGCTGCTGGTGTTATTGCTATGAGTAAAGTTAAAGGACTTAACTTTGTTAGCTATATGCGTAATGTCTTTTATTTAATCTTTGCTTACACTGTTGGTTATATTGGTGTTTATTTTGCGTCAAGTTGGTATTTAGGTTAGAGCTGAAAATGTCATGCTGATGAATATTTGCATCAGCATGGCAGCAGTAGTATAGGATTTATCCTCGAACATCTACTGTGTTAATTGTTATCCTGACGAAGATCAGGATCTACTTTGTTATAAACTAACGAGTGACATCCACCATTAAATCGTCGGCTAAATTCTCTAGTGCGGCGATTAATTTATCCTCATTAGTGTCATTAACCGCAACTGTTGCCTTGGCGCTAAACATTAATTGTCCACTATGTGGGGCGTTATTTTGGCGACTCACTAATTTTAGTAAATTCCCCTTGTTGTGATGAATAACCGACGAAATATCTTGTATTATGCCGGCACGATCATTGGCGGTTAATTCTAGAATAATAGTTTTTTGCTCATTGGCTTTTTCTGTCTTTGCAATGGCAACTTGCGCATTAATGCCGTCAATAGCCTTGATATCATCAATTAATACTTGGCTGTTTTTTTCTGTAACCGCAATTTCAATAATGCCCGCAAAAAAGCCTGATAAATGGTGCATACTGCTTGATTGCCAGTTACCTTGGTGTTGTTTAATTATTGAAGAAAGCGAATTAACAATACCTGCTCGATCGGGACAAATAAAAGAAATGACAAGGTGTTGCATAAGTGATCCTTGAGTGAAAAAGAATGAATTTAGTCTTTACTTAGCTGTGATAACTCTTTATTTAGCTGGCTGTCATCACCTAGATTAAGTTCAACTAAACGTCGTAAATGGGTAATACTGTCAATATCAATAGCATTACATTGCAAGCCCATTTCATCAGGTGTTTCATGGACAACGGCAATATGCATTAATACTTGAGTATCGTCCCCGTCGTTTAATGAAAAGCTTAATTCTCCTAGTTGACCTTTTAATAACTCTTGATGCTCTGGTGTTTGAATTAAGGCGCCATTAAGTGATATATCGTGAATAGAGACAGGATACTCTTGTTCGGCAACCGTTAATGTCGCTTTGATCGAAAATAATATTCGTGTAAATTGACGTCGATTTTGCTTTTCCATTAGACAACTTAATTTTTAAATGATGTTATATATTTAGCATAGTATTAGATGAAAAAAAAGCACCCTAAGGTGCTTAATTAATGAGTTTATTTTTGTTGTTAACTTTTATGACTAATTTTTTCAACAAATTATTTTTGCATACGCTTATATTTAATACGATGTGGTTCAATAGCTTGTGCACCATAGGTTTTTTTCAACCATTCATCATACTCTGTAAAGTTACCTTCAAAAAAGTTTACTTGGCCTTCATCACGGTAATCAATAATATGTGTGGCAATTCTATCAAGGAACCAGCGATCATGAGAAATAACCATAGCACAACCAGGGAATTCTAATAATGCTTCTTCAAGCGCACGTAAGGTTTCAATATCAAGATCATTGGTTGGCTCATCTAATAGTAATAAGTTACCACCTACTTTAACTAATTTAGCTAAATGTACACGGTTGCGCTCACCACCTGATAAGTCTTTTATATACTTTTGCTGATCGGTGCCTTTAAAGTTAAAACGACTCACATAAGCACGACTTGGGGTTTGGTATGTGCCTATTTCAATAATATCGTGACCTTCTGATATTTCTTGATAAACAGTGTTATTAGCATCCATATCATCACGAAACTGGTCAACACTGGCAAGTTTTACTGTTTCACCTAAAGTTACTTTGCCACTGTCTGCTTGTTCAACACCAGACATAATTTTAAATAAAGTTGACTTACCAGCACCATTAGCGCCAATAATACCGACAATAGCGCCTTTAGGAATACTAAAGCTTAAATCATCAATTAATACTCTATCACCATACGATTTGGTTAAATGTTCTACATCAACGACTTTGTCACCCAAACGAGGGCCAGCTGGAATATAAAGCTCGTTAGTTTCGTTACGTTTTTGGTGTTCTTGGTTGTTAAGCTCTTCAAATCTCGCCATACGAGCTTTACTTTTTGCTTGGCGACCTTTGGGATTTGAGCGCACCCACTCAAGTTCATGTTTAATGGTTTTTTGTAATGCACTTTCACTTTTGCTTTCTTGTTCAAGGCGATTATTTTTTTGCTCAAGCCAAGATGAGTAATTACCTTCCCAAGGGATCCCATGACCGCGATCTAACTCTAAAATCCAACCCGCGACATTGTCTAAGAAATATCTGTCATGAGTAATGGCAACCACAGTGCCTGAATAGTCATGTAAAAATCGCTCTAACCATGCAACCGATTCTGCATCTAAATGGTTGGTTGGTTCATCAAGTAGTAACATATCAGGTTTTTGTAATAGCAAGCGACACAAGGCTACGCGACGGCGTTCACCACCACTTAATACTTGAATTTTTTGATCCCATTCAGGTAAACGTAAGGCATCGGCAGCACGTTCTAATACGTTATCAAGGTTATGACCATCATGAGCGTTAATAATATCTTCTAATTGACCTTGTTCTTTAGCTAAAGCATCAAAGTCGGCATCAGGCTCTGCATATTCAGCATACACTTGGTCTAAACGAGCCATAACATTTTTAACTTCGCTAACTGCCTCTTCAACTACTTCGCGTACGGTTTTGCTTTCGTCTAATTGCGGCTCTTGTGGTAAATAACCAATATTGGTTCCTGAAAGGGCTTTTGCTTCCCCTTCAAACTCGGTATCTAAACCTGCCATAATACGTAATAGGGTCGATTTACCACTACCATTTAACCCTAAAACACCAATCTTAGCGCCAGGGAAAAAAGATAAAGAAATGTCTTTTAAAATAGTGCGCTTAGGAGGAACAACCTTGCTAACGCGATACATTGAATAAATAAACTTGTCTGGCAATGCCATAAAACAACCTTTTAGAATTAAAGGGAAAATTATTGTTTGTATTGTAAAGTTTATACTAGCTAGTCGTCAATGTATGAGGTTATGACTTTAAAATTAAACCTGATAACTTGTTGGTCAGCAAGTTATCAGGTTTTTTAAATATTTGTTTATTTTTTAAATTGTTTAACTAACATTTGTTGATCGGAGACTTGGTTAAGGAGTTCGGCTGACAGCGTTGTCGCTTCTAAGCTATCATTTTCGCTATCAATGCTTAACTCACTAATTCGTACTACATTTTTACTTACTTCTTCTGTTACCATTGATTGTTCTTCTATCGCTGTCGCTATTTGAGCGGTAGAATCTGAAATAAGTGTGACTTCATTTTGAATTTTTTCTAAGGCTTCACCTGTATCTTGTGATAAAGAGACACAATTTTCAGAAAGTTTACTGCCTTTATTCATCGCAAGCACGGCATTATCTGAGTTTGTTTGTAGTTGTTGTAATTGATCTTTTATTAGTCCGAGCGTAAGGTTAAAACCCTCATCTTTAGATGAGTAGCTTTAGCTAGCAGTTGCGATTAGAATGTTGGTATGAAATATCGTCATGGTTTACATACCAAATATATATAACATTGAATATCACTTCGTTTGGGCGAGCAAATATCGCTATCAAGTTCTAAAAGGTGATGTAGGGTTACGAGTTCGCGAAT
>WGGB01000105.1 GCA_015491935.1 Alteromonadaceae bacterium | reverse complement strand
GTAAATAGCCTTTATAGGTTTATTCAGCTTTAAAATAAATTGATTTTTTTAGTGAAAGGCCCTCTGTTTTTATCAGGGTCTTTTTTATTTATAAAATTGATCTGTATCAAATTTATTTTAATATTACCTATACTGGTGTAGAATTAGATTTTTGGTTTATAACTAAACTTAAGCAAGTAGGCGTTTATTATGTCACACGATGAACAATTTTCAGATCCAAGTGGTTTTCTATCTTTAATTATTGCGATTATTGTTATGTTCGCATTTCCATTGTTACCTATGTTAGTCGGCTGGTATGATTTATTATCTTAATAATGGATTTTAGCGAAAATAAAGTAATATAATTAAAGCTTGATTATTGGTCTCTAACAACTATTTAGAGGCCAAGTTTTAGTTTGTACTGTATATTTTATGTCAATCGCTTTATTTATAATCAGTTAGTTAAAAACCTCTACGTAACTACAAATCTTTGCTATAAAACTCCAGTTAATTAATATATTCTTGTCGCATCAAAAATTTTTTTTATTTTATTATGACAACAGACCAATTAACACTATTAAAAAACGCAATTCACACCATTGAAGATTATCCTAAAAAAGGCATTATGTTTCGTGATGTAACCAGTTTATTAGATGATGCACACGCCTTTGCTTTAACTATTAATTTATTAGTTGAAAAGTTTGAAAACCAAGGTTTTACAAAAGTTGTGGGCACTGAAGCTCGAGGCTTTTTATTTGGCGCTCCCTTAGCGTTAGCATTAGGTGTTGGTTTTGTTCCTGTACGTAAGCCAGGTAAGTTACCACGAGCAACAATTAGTGAAGACTATCAATTAGAGTATGGTCAAGACACACTTGAAATACATAAAGATGCTTTAACCGCGCAAGATAAAGTTTTAGTAATTGATGACTTACTGGCAACGGGTGGTACTATTGAAGCAACCGCAAAACTTATTCGTCGTTTAGGTGCAACAGTAGAGCAGGCAGGCTTTGTTATTTCTTTACCTGATCTTGGCGGTGAAAACCGTTTGAAAAATTCAGAATTAAGCGTATTTTCATTATTGCAATATCAGGGTGAGTGATCATTTAAAACGATCTTTATACTAGTTAAGGTGTATAGGCTCTTTTATGAGTTATCAGGTTTTAGCAAGAAAATGGCGCCCCAAAAACTTTAGTGAGTTAATGGGGCAAGAGCATGTTGTAACGGTATTAGTTAATGCACTAAATCAAAAACGTTTACATCATGCTTATTTATTTACTGGCACCCGTGGTGTTGGTAAAACAACTATTGCTAGAATTTTTGCTAAAAGTTTAAATTGTGAAACAGGTATTACCGCAACACCTTGCGGAAAATGTGATGTATGCCTTGATATTGATCAAGGGCGTTTTATTGACTTATTAGAAATTGATGCCGCATCTAAAACTAAAGTTGATGATACCCGTGAAATTCTTGACAACGTACAATATGCTCCATCAAGAGGGCGTTACAAGGTTTATTTAATTGATGAAGTGCATATGTTATCGCGCAGTAGTTTTAATGCGTTATTAAAAACCTTAGAAGAACCCCCTGAACACGTTAAATTTATTTTAGCAACTACCGATCCTCAAAAATTGCCAGTAACCGTGTTATCGCGTTGTTTGCAGTTTCATTTAAAAGCATTAACACGCCAGCAAATCAGTCAACAACTCCATACTATTTTAGCGGCTGAAAAAGTTACCTTTGAAGAAACGGCTATTACATTACTAGCTAAAGCTGCGCGTGGTAGTATGCGTGATTCATTAAGCTTAGCCGATCAAGCGATTGCACAAGGCCAAGGTAATATTAGCGTAAGTAACGTACAACAAATGTTAGGTGGTGTTGATCATAATTGGCCCTTTAAAATATTAATACATTTGTTAAAACAAGACGCACAAGCATTAATGCAGTTATCACAAGAAATTGCTTCGTACGCTCCTAGTTATTCACGTTTGTTAGCTGAGCTTATACAGTTGTTACACCAAATAGCCTTGGCTCAAATTGTTGAACAGCAATTTGATTTATCACCAGAACAAGCTAAATTACTGAGTAAATTTGCACAAGCAATGTCTCCAGAAGATGTACAGCTATATTATCAAATTGCCCTTAATGGACGTAAAGACTTACCTTATGCGGCAGATGAACAAGCGGCATTCGATATGGTTATTTTACGTTTATTAGCTTTTAAACCATTGGTGAATGTTAGTGATATTGATCATAATGATCATATTCATACTGAGCTTGAAAACAGTACTGATGAAAAAGAAAGCCATGTAAATATAAATAATGCCGATATAGCCACTACTTTGAGTGCTGAAGATCTTGCTGTAACTGACATTAATAAGCCGAGTACTAGCGTAGTTGCCGCACCTAAAATCAAAAATATTCAGCCAGTAAATGAATATAAAAATGAAGCAGTTACCCAAATAGCGATTAATTCTCCCGTTGATACCATGGCTGCTAATAGCATTCAAGAAGCAGTACAAAATCAAGTACAAGCGCCAAAACAAAAAACAGTAATTGCAGCAAATAATACTGAAATACCAGCAACTGGTGATGAAAATGAACATTTAGTCTCGCTAGAAAGCGAATCCGCGAGTCATGTTAGTAGCGGTGTTGGTGCAATTCTTGCCGATCGGAATATGCTTAGAAGTCGACGTAAATCACAGGAAGATGATCCAAAAAAGTCTAATGGCGCAAATGAGCGTCAACAGCAGGCTCAACAATTAGCCAAAACAGAGCAGTTAAAAGCGGCTCAGATAAAAAATTTACCCAGTACAACAAGTTTACCAACAGCGCCATTTACGCCTGATATTATCGATCCCGCACAAATACGTAAAGCTAATCAAGTGGACAAGTGGGCGCACATGATTGATTCTATGGCATTAGGCGGTCGATTAAGGCAGCTTGCTATCC
>WGGB01000104.1 GCA_015491935.1 Alteromonadaceae bacterium | reverse complement strand
GCGCCAACTGAAAAGCATTAATTATTTTGGTCATAATAGTGTTGCTTTTATTGTTATACTAGGTGGCTGGCGTTAACGCTTTTAATTTTCTCTTTTTTTATGTGTTTTGTAATAGCAAAACCTGAGGCAACCATGTCATTTTCTGCACTTAAATTATCTGAACCCTTGTTAAATACGCTAACCGAATTAGGGTATAGCAAGCCAACCGCGATTCAAAAACAGGCGATCCCTACTATTTTGGCAGGCAAAAATGTTATTGCCGCAGCACAAACAGGCACAGGTAAAACGGCAAGTTTTGTTTTACCTCTGTTAGAAAAATTCACCAACGAACACACAAATAATGATCATAAATTGCGTGGTAAACGCATTCGAGCGCTTATTTTAACGCCAACGCGAGAATTAGCGGTACAAGTTGAAGCGAGTATTCAACAATACGGTAAAAATTTAGAGCTAACCTCAATGGCAATGTATGGTGGTGTTGATGCTGCCGCGCAAAAGCAACAATTAATTTGGGGCGTTGATATATTAGTGGCAACACCCGGGCGCTTACTGGATATGGCATATCAACGCGCTTTACACTTTGACGAGCTTGAAGTATTAGTGCTTGATGAAGCCGATAGAATGTTAGATATGGGTTTTATTGATGACATTAATAAAATTATTGAACGTTTACCTGCACAGCGACAAAACTTATTATTTTCTGCCACTATGTCGGCTGATGTACGTGCATTGGCGAAACGCACTATTAATAACGCGGTAGAAATTAGTATTAAGGGCAACAAATCTTCACAGCCTAAAATAGAACAATGGTTGATCACGGTTGATAAAGGCAATAAATCGGCATTATTAAGTTATTTAATTAAAGAGCAACAATGGCAACAAGCGCTTATTTTTATTGAAACTAAACATGGTGCGGCTAAATTAGTCAGTCAGTTAGCGAAACGTGGTATTAAGGCCGAAGCGATTCATGGTGATAGAACACAAGCGGTACGTGAGCAAATTTTTGATGATTTTAAAACAGGGAAACTACAATTTTTAGTGGCTACAGGGATTGCGGCTCGGGGTATTGATATTGATGGTTTATCACGCGTGGTTAATTACGACTTACCCGATAAAGTTGATGATTATATTCATCGTATTGGGCGCACAGGACGTGCTGGCGCACAAGGTGAAGCTATTTCGTTTGTTGCCAAAGATAACTTTAGAAACTTATGCGCCATAGAAAGCCGTTTAGGCCATATTATTGAGCGTAAAGAATTTGATGGTTTTCCCGTCAAAAAAACGGTGCCAGTGTCTATTTTAAATTATGTGCCTAAAAATAAGCGTTAGGTGCAAACAACTAAAGCAAAAAAATATAACCTTTACAGCGTACCGTTTGTATTTTTTCTGTGCCTCTCTATATATACTAGGAACAACCTACATTTGTCGTGATGTAGGTTGCAGTTTGTTGCAACAAAAGTTGTGGGGGTAATAATTGTTGCCCCGAGTGATTTGATTTATACCATATCGGTAAATGGATTTTTATTCGGTAAGTCAATTGCTTGTTTAAATTCGGCAATAGAAATTTGCGATTGATCAATACTAATGCCTGCTTCGTCTATTAATCCTTCACCAAACTTATAAATAATATCAAATTGACCATTATTGGCATTATTACGGTAAACATTTTGTGCGGCAAGCACTTCAACGTGTTTATCATTATAATTTGCCATTGTTTGTTGCTCATAACGCTTGTTCAGCATATTTAACGTTACTTTTGCTGAAAATACGGTTGCTGTGGCATTATTACCGCCAAAACCTTTAGAATTAATAAAGGCAATATCCATATCTGGACAAGCCCAATGTTCAGTAGCAATATTAAGGTGTTGGTCGTGAACATCATCAGCGACTTTGTCTATTGTGGTAACGCCTGGCATAATATTATCGTTAAATACGCCTAAAGCGATTGCCATTTGATCGCCACTGGCGGTGGCAATAGTATGACCCACAAAAGCTTTCGGTGCTGTAATAGCCCAGTTTTCTATATTAAAACTTTGTGCGACTTTGTCATAAATTAACGATTCAGTAATACGGTTTTGTGGGGTGCTAGAACCATGCGCTAAAATAAAGCTGCGTTTTTGTACCGCTTCGCTGCCTAGTATTTGTTGAGCCAACGCTACGGATTTTGCCATGGTAATATAATTACCTGGGCCAGGTGCGGTGATAGATTTTTTATAACCATCGGCATTTATAAATACATCGGCAACGCTGCCAAGTACATTTGCGCCCATTTCAATCGCTAAATCATCACTCATTAGTACAACAAATTGTGCCCCTTCACCTATGGTAAAACCACAGTTTTCGCCAAAAGGACGACTCGTGCGGCGGTGATCAGCTTTATCGCTGTTGTCTAATTTTTTTAAGCCTTCTTCATTAGCTAGCGCGCTCATGTTACCAAAGCCTTCGACAATTTCTGGTGTTATCGGCGCTTCGGCACTACCAACAATAGCAACTTTAATACGGCCTGCTTGCATATCTTGTACGGCGGTGCGTAAGTTATATAAAAAAGTAGCACAAGCCCCCGAAGAGGTTACGGTTGTGCCAACATTACCCGTGACATAAGCATTAATAAAATCAGTCGACATGGTGTTTAAACCCAGCGCTAAATTTTTTGTGGTAACGCGTTCGCCTTGTAAACGATTGCGGATCATACCGCCGAGGCCTTCACTTTGACATTGACCAATTACCGACGCCGAATAACTACCAACTTGATCTGGGCTAATTTTATCTAAAATAGCATCCCATGCGATACCTGTTGAGCGAATAGCATCGGTGGCGGCAAATATAGTAGCTTGTAAACCGCGCGGTTGAAAACGGCTATTATAAAGTTTTGCGGGTTCAAAACCTGTTGGAAATTGTCCTGCGGCTTTTATGGGATTGTCTCGATAAGCATCATGCTTTATCAATAATTCGTCGGCAATTTCTACTTTTACACGTTTATCTGCTAACTCAGTGAGCAGCCAAGAGTTTGGTACTGGACTGGGTAAATCTTTTTGACGTATTTCAAAACAAATAGTGTTCTTTTCGTGAGCATCAACAATTGGCTTTAAAGTCATTTTTTGTTGCCAATGAGTGGCATCTACATCAAAATGATTTTTTTCAATTTTACGTATTAAAGTGCCTGCTAATATTTGTTCACCAAATTTTGCTTCAATGTCTTTAATTTCCACACTATTATTTTCTTGGTCAACTAAATTCCCCTCTTTATTAAGGCAAACCAAATTCATTAAACTTGCTAGGCCTAAATAGGTTTCTTGGCGTGCTTGTGCGGTTAATTTATCAATAACAATACGGCGAAAACCTTGATGAAATGAAGTACGTCCAGCGGCGTTAATACCACCCATACCCACAATAATAGGTAGTGGTGTTTGTACTGTAGAAGAAGCATTTAGCGGTGCAGTAGTCATAAAAAAAACCTAAAGAAAATAACGTCAAAATATTTAATAAGCATTTTATGAGTATTTTTTTATAATTAATCGGCTTTTTGAGCCAAATAATATGCTATAAAGGTCACTTGGTTGTTTTTTAAAGAAATAAAGGATGAAAAGTCGAGTCAATACAAAAAATATAGTCAAACAAGTGCGCATTGCATTGGTTTTATATGATGATATGTTAGCGACTAGCGTTAGTTTACCTGTTGAAATGTTGCGCGCAGGTGAAGCGTTAGCACTAAAACAAGATAGCAGTAACCCTGAGTTAGCAATAGAAATGGTTGCAGAATCGTTAGCTGCCGTGTCAACACGAGCCATTATTCATTTAAAGCCTGAAGCTACAGTTGAAAATGCGCAACAACCCGATTTTGCTTTTATTCCGAGCTTATGGCGTAATCCTAGACCATTATTAAAAAGTCATCCTAAAACGATAACTTGGTTAAATAAAATTTGGCAGCAAGGCGCGACGTTAATCGGTGGTGGCACGGGTGTTTGTTTTATGGCTGAATCAGGTTTGTTAGATCATCATCCTGCGACCACACACTGGCATTATGCCAAACAATTTCAGCGCAATTATCCTTTAGTTGAACTAAAACCTGATTTTTTTATTACTCAATCTGAACGTATTTATTGTGCAGCAAGTTTAAATGCTTTGGCTGATATTGTTATTCATTTGATCACACAAATTTATGGTCGTCGTATTGCACAACAAGTTGAGTTAAATTTTTCCCATGAAATTCGTAAACCTTATGAAGAACAGCGTTATTTAGAAGGTGCTGTTGATAGACATACCGATGAGTTAATTACGCAAATTCAGTTTTGGATGAAAAATAATTTAAATTCAACGCATACCTTAGCTAATGTTGCGGAACAATTTGGTTTAAGTAGTCGTTCTCTGAGTAGACGTTTTAAATTAGCAACGGCCGTAACGGCAATAGAATATTGGCAACAATTACGCATTGAGGCAGCTAAAGAGTTATTAGCATCTACTAATTTGGCCATTCAAGAAGTTGGTTTTCATGTAGGTTTTCAAGATCAGGGGCATTTAACTCGACTGTTTAAAAAATATCTTCATTTAACCCCAAAAGCTTACCGAACAAGAGTGCGTAAAAAGTTGTTCAGTTAGTCAAGTTTTATAGCGTTTGAAATTATTCATAAATAATATTTGCGTTATTCACATTAGTTGACTTTAAATTAGTTTTTGCTAATATGGTTTTATTTAAAGAGTAGAGGTGATTATTATGTCAGTAGAGAAAGCGATTACGCGTTTTGCAGGTTTTATGGTGTTATTATCCGTTGCTTTAACTTATTGGGTACACCCTGATTTTATTTGGTTAACAGTATTTATTGGCGCTAATTTATTACAATCATCGTTTACGGGGTTTTGTCCAGCAGCGTCTTTTTTCAAAATATTAGGCATAAAAACTGAAGCTGAATGTGCATTAAATAAAAAGTAAAGATAATTGCTATTAAAAAAGCCTTAAGATTTATGTCATAAGGCTTTTAGCGTTTAAGCATATATTACTATTAATTAAAATTTATAATCGATAGCAACTTTTAAATTACGTTCATCACCTTGATATTCAGGGATCTGTTGATAACTTTTATTGCCTAAGTTTGTTATTTTTGTGTGCAAACTTAGCTGTTCACTTATTTGATAATTTACATTTAAGCCTAACAAGGTGTAACTTGCTAGTTTAGTACGAGCGAAGTTTACATTATCATAACGACTACCATGATAATTTATATCAAAGGCAACATTCCAATTATCGCTATGATAACCAATGCTATAATTAGCACTAAAATAAGGACGGCGTAATAATTGTTTATTATTGCTATCATCTTTTGCATCTACGTGACTTAGTGTTACCTGATGGGTAAGTGCTGTAAAATTAGCTGAAATGGTTGCTTCAGCACCTTTTATCGTCGCACTAGCCACATTATTGGGTGTCCATAAACCCCATTGATTATCCATATCGGCTGGTCCATTAATAATTAAATCATCAAACAAGGTCTGGTATAAAGATAACTCAACACGATAGGTTTCATTTTGATAGCGAGCTAATATTTCTGTGTTACTCGCTGTTTCTGGTTTTAAGTCTTTATTACCCTGAAAAAATGCACTTGCAGGCCAGTATAAGGCATTAAAGGTGGGTACTTTAAATGCGGTGCCGTGAGTTAAGGCTATTAATGAATAGTCATTTAATTGATAGCCAGCACCTAATTGATAAGTGGCTTTTGCATCAATGTTTCCTATTTTATCTCGACGTAATGAACCTTCTAATTTTAGCTGCTTAAGTTGATGACGCCCAGTGATATAAATAGCATTAGCAGTACGGCTTAACTGTGAATAAATAGTGCTACTTGATACTTTTTCTTGATACCAATCAATACCAGCAATTATTTCACTGTCTTTATTTTTTGATAATGGTCGCTGTATTAAAGCGGATGCTTGGTCTCGCTTGGTGGTAAAAAATGAATTTTGAGCTGCACCATAATCAGTAAAGTTATCCTCGTTACTATCTTGAGATGTTGCAATACTACCTTGTAAATAATAATCGTTAAGTTGTAAATGATTTCGAATTAATAGTTGATAATTATCATAATCAGTTTTATCACCACCATAAAAATGATTGGCATCAAATTGATAATTACCGTGATCATATTGTGCGTTGATTTCTAATGAATCATTGGTTGTGAGTTGGCTTGAACCTGTTAAAGCAAGAGACTGACGATTGTAACCATCTTTATCATTTTGATTAGGAGAAAAAGAACCCGTCGCAGGTTTTAATATATCAAAGCCATCTGATTTTTCAATATTAGCACTTACGGTATAGTTATTATGTTTATTACCAAAACCAATGGCTCCATAACCTTGCTTATAGTTATGTGTTCCATAAGTGGCGCCTATTTGAACTTCACCATTATTAAGCTGGCGAGTAAATATTTGGATAACACCACCAATAGCGTCAGATCCCCAAAGGGCAGCACGAACACCGCGAACAATTTCAATACGATCAATTAATTGTACTGGAATCGCCGCTATATCTTTAACGCCTAACGTGGCAGACCCTACACGTACACCATTAACCAAAATGAGGACATGATCGCTATTACTGCCACGGATAAATAATGATGTGCTGTTGGCTGGCGTTCCTTGAGTAGTAACTGTAATACCCGCAATGCGAGTTAATAAATCAGCGACAGAGACAGGTTGAATTTGCTCTATATCATCGCGACTAAAAACGTCAACGGCTGCAAGCACATCAAATTTATCCTGTGTACTGCGGTTTGCTGTAACCACTATCGTTTCAACTTGCGCATCATTTTGTTTGTTATCGATTGTTGTATCAGCTGCAACGTTAGCAAATGATACCGTTGAGAGTGCGCTAGTAATACTTAGCGCGAGTAATGTTTTTTTCATGTTTTCCTCTTAAGCACCCACCGTGCTTAGTTTGTTTAGGTTGTTATGGTAGTAGTGTTAAATCGGTCTCCGGACTGACAGCTTATTTTTACTTAGACTGATCACCGTTGCGGGGGCAGTGTTAGACTTTTACTCAACTCGTTATTTAATTCTTTGTTTAATTAAAAAGCTGGTAAGCACTAACTTCCCGTAGGTTCACTTCTTTAATTGCAATTGCTTGCTATTAAAGGTAAACATTTAACACTGGTGTTTTGGAGTAAACCAAATTTTTATTCGTGATAATACTTACCGTTGATGTCGGTTGTCACGAGGCACAACAAAATATTAATGTGCCCATTATTTTTGATTGTTTGCATAATATCCTCTTACTTCATCAATTTTTATGCATAAATGTTCTAATTCCTCTAATGCTCGTAAAGTCATACGGTGCATTTTATCGCTATTAGGGTAAATAATTTGTTGATTTTTAACGGCGGTTATTTGCGGCCATTTGTTCCAATAATAGCCTTGCTTATCGGTTTGTCCTTTCGACAAGGGCACTATGATCACATCAACTTTTTTAGTGAGTACTTGCTCTATACTCACTACGGGATAGGGCGTGGCGGTATCATAAAAAACATTGTTAGCGCGACAAATATCCAGATGTTGTTGTGGCCAACTGCCTTTAGCAATAGTGGTTAATGGTGTAGACCATAATTCGTAAAAGGCGTTGATACTAGGTTTGTTTTTATACTGTGCTTTAATACCTTTTAAGCGTGTTAAAAACTTAGCCGCTAACTGATTTGCTATGTTTTGATGGCCACTGATTTTACCAAAGGTGATCAAATCGTTAGCTATGTCAGTAAATTTTTTGGGTGCAGAGTAAATAATGTTAAAGCCCAATTTTTTTAGTCGATCTAAATCATCAGCGGGTGAACCACCTTGCCAAGCGATAATATAATCAGGTTTTAATTCAATAATGCGTTCTATTTGTAAGTGTAAATAGTTACCAATACGCGGGATGTTTTTCGCGGCCACGGGGTAATCTGAAAACTCTGTTGTTGCAATAATTTGTTTACCTGCGCCAATAGAATAAAGCATTTCGGTAATGTGCGGTGATAATGAAATAATACTAGGCTTTAATATGGTTGTTTGTGTGTGCGCGCAAACTTGTTGCGATAAGCACACCATAACAAAAAATAATAGTATTAATGTAGGTCGCCCCGAGCGCAGCGAGGCTCGACAATCACTATTATCTGCAATTGTCGGGGCAAGCGCCGACCTACAATCTGAATTATCTGCAATTGTTGGGGCAGGACAATGTGCTCCTACATTGTCTAAGAAGTTACATCTATATAACGTAAGTAGCGATCTACAAAAAAAGCTTTGCACTTTTATTGACTTAAATTTATTAATAGCCATTAATAATCAATCCCTTGTTGTGCTTTTATACCACTGTCAAAAGCGTGTTTAATTGGTTGAACTTCACTCACGGTATCGGCAAGTTCTATTAATTGGCGATGACAGCCGCGACCTGTAATAATAACGTGTTGATGAGTAGGGCGATTATTAATAGCCTGTATTACGGTGCCTAAATTTAGGTATTTATAGGCGATCATGTAGGTAAGTTCGTCTAACAACACAACATTGATGGTTTTATCCTTTAGTAAACGCTCACTTACTTGCCATGCTTTTTCAGCAGCAGCAATATCCGTGGTTTTATCTTGTGTGTCCCAAGTAAATCCAGTTGCCATCACGGTAAAATTAACACCGCATTTTTCTAAAATATTACGCTCACCACAATCCCAATCACCTTTAATAAACTGTACTACGCTTGCGCTTAATCCATGGCCAACCGCACGTAATACCGTACCAAAGCCCGAGGTGGTTTTTCCTTTACCATTACCTGTAATTACAATGAGTAAGCCTTTTTCTTGTTGCGCGTTAGCAATACGCTCATCAACTTTATCTTTAAGCTTTTGCATACGAGATTGATGTTTTTGCTCATTAATTTTTGGTTGTTTAGCCATGAGAGCGGTTTCCTTGCATCATAATAAAAAGAAAAAACAAACTACCAATAATAGAGGTAATAATGCCAATGGGTAGCTCTAAATTATTTATTGCACTGCGGGCGATAACATCGACCCAAATAAGAAAGCAGCCACCAATAAAACTTGAGCCAATAATCAGTTTTAGTGTTGAACTACCAAAATAGTGACGTACTATGTGTGGGATCATTAAACCAACAAAAGCAATACCGCCACAATAGGCGACAATAACGGCGGTGATCGCCGCGCATAATGCTAATATTAATAAGCGTATTTTATTTACATTAACCCCTAAACTCATGGCATTTTCATCGCCTAAGGCGAGCGCATCAATATGTTGGTGATAGGCAAAAATAATAATGAGTGCAGCAACAACGACACTGGCGATTAAGTAAAACTGAGTCATTTCAACACGAGCTAGTGAGCCCATTAACCAAAAAAGTACGCGGTTACTGGCAAGAGGTTCGCCAATATAGAGCATAAATTGCGTGATTGCGCCAAGCATAAAAGAGATAGCCACACCCGCGAGTAATAATTGTTCAATACGCTGCACAAAATTTGCGATAAAAAAAACTAAGGTGATAGAAAATAGTGCCCCTAAAAATGCGGCTAATGGTAAAGCAATCGTTAATTGGTTGATAATATTGAAATGAACACCAAGACTGGCGATAGTAGCGCCGAGCCCTGCGCCAGAGACAATGCCAAAAAGGTAAGGATCAGCAAGTGGATTACGTGTGGTATTTTGTAATATAGCACCAGCACAGGCAAGTCCAGCACCTGCGGCAAAACCGACTAATACCCGTGGTAGTCTAATTTGCCAAAGTATGGTTTCATTTATCGCACTATTACATTGGCTAAATACACACTGTACTAGTTGTGTTGTTGATATATGTGCCGCACCAAAAGTTAATGCCAAAGCAATACTGACTACAGTTAAGAGCAATAATAAACTAATATTAATAAGCTTCATCATTTGCCTTGTTTTGAATGGTGTGTGGTTGAAAATATACTTTTTTTACACCCGTTTTTGCATCAGTTATGTATTGGCAAGGTAAGCCAAATACATCCGTTAATAATTCTGTTTGTAATACTTGTTCACTAGTACCGTCGGCTATTATTTTACCATGATCGAGCAAAAGTAAGCGCGAACAATAATCCATGGCTAAATTTACATCGTGAATAGTCATTAACACGGTTAAATTAAGTGATTTTATTAACTGTAAAATTTGGTGCTGATAATACACATCAAGGTGATTAGTTGGCTCATCTAAAATAAGTAAATCGGCTTTTTGTACTAACGCGCGGGCGATTAATGCGCGTTGTTGTTCGCCACCTGATAAATGAGTAAACTCTTCGTTTTTCAGCTGCGTTAAACCTGTTTTCTCTAATGCTTGCGCGATAGTTTGGCTATCTTCTTTGGTTTCGCTAGCAAATAAAGACTTATATGGTAGTAACCCCATACGAACGACATCAATAACCGAAAGTTTAAAAGCGGGTTCATTTATTTGATTGACTACGGCAATGTGCTGGGCGATAAACTGGCGAGTTAATGCTTGGATATTTTGATCGTTAAAACAGATTTCGCCTTGATAATTAGTGATATATTGTAGAATACAACGTAAAAGGCTAGTTTTTCCTGCGCCATTAGGGCCAATAATGCCAACAATTTCTCCTTGATTTAGAGAAAATGACACATCTTTTAAAATTGTTTTGTCATTAACCGACCAGTTAAGTTGGTTAATATTCAGCAATGCTTTGTTATTTATTGCTTGTTTGCTTACAGATAGTGTCACTGTGTTTTCCCGCACAAGTTAGTTTATTTTGCATAAAGGCATTTTGGCTGGTATCTGACTTATTAGCGGTTAATGCTAAATTACAGTTGCGGGTACAGTTGTGGAATTGTTTATATACTAAACGCACCACATTCCCATTCAAGGTAAGCCATTATGTTAAATACAATAATAACTAACCACCAAAGAATAGCGGCAGTTTACGCTGATATGATATAGAAAACAAGCTTAGACGTTTAGATGTCTAAACTTGTTTGAGGAATGTGGTTTAT
>WGGB01000103.1 GCA_015491935.1 Alteromonadaceae bacterium | reverse complement strand
TTATTAAAGTTAAACATAAGTTTCTCCAAAATTTTTAAATCGCAACGTTTATCAATTAAAATGCATTTATTTGTGCTGACTTTTAAATAGTGGCAGTTAACAATAATAAAATTGCAAACAAAAAATGAGCAGGTGTAAAAGTTTATGTCTGTTAATTTAACTTAAAAGTATCATTATGCGCTCTTACCTCAATAAAAAATGTATACTTTCAAACAGCTAAAACAACATTAAAATCGTCTAATATTTAACCGCTGCTGACATATTTATTTACATTCAATGGTGAATTTTCAAGAAAATAGAATAAAAAACAAAAAGGCGCAAAAATAGGCCCCTTTATCTTATCGCTAGTAATACCAAGTTGATTAAGTTAACTAAATACCATCACCGTCGGTATGTAAACCACATTCGCGTTGCAACCCATTAAAGCGCGTGTCGCTTTCATCCATGCCAAGGGTTAATGGTTTGGTACTATGCACATCGCCCACTGACACATAACCTTGTTCCCATAAGGGATGATAAGGTAAATCATGCTTGCTTAAATACTGATAAATATCACGATTGCTCCAATCAATAATGGGATGTACTTTAAAGCGTCCCCGCAAAGTGGTTACAACCGCTAAAGTTTGTCTATGTGTAGATTGCTGGCGACGCACACCAGAAAACCAAGTTCCCGCATTTAATTTAGACAAACCACGTTCAAGCGGCTCAACCTTATTCATACGGTTATAGTGTTTTAACTCATCGGCTCCTTGTTCCCACAAGTTGCCGTAGCGCGCTTGTTGCCACGAGGCACTTTGTGTGGCACTAAACACGTGTAAGTTAAGTTTTAAACGCTCAGACATTTCATCAATAAAGCGATACGTTTCAGGAAATAGATGCCCAGTATCGGTTAATAAAACGGGAATATTAGCGTCTATTTGCGTCATCATGTGCAACATTACCGCCGACTGAATACCAAAGCTTGATGACAGCACAAAATTACTTGGCAAGTTTTCCATTGCCCACGCCACTCTTTCGAATGGCGTTTTGTTTTCCAACACACTATTCCATTGTGTTAACCAAGACGATTGCGCCAAGGCTGCGGGGAAATTATTTTTAATTTCTTTACCACTGGTTTGCATATCAAAATCATTACCTTTAATCGCAGGGAGCTGGCTAGAAAGTACTGTATTAGTCATAAAAATCTCGCTTACTTACTTTAACTTCGCTAACAATACCAGCGCGGATAACAAAATCACCAAAAGCTTCTTTTGCGCCACTTTCACTAACTTTACGCTCGGTTGACCAACGGGCAATTAAACTATCAAGTTCAGTTAATATTGCTGCACTAGTTAAGTTTTCCTGATAAATTTTAGGAATTCGGGTACCGCCTTTATTACCGCCTAAATAGAGGTTGTAACGATCTGGCCCTTTACCGACTAAGCCCACCTCAGCCAACATAGCGCGACCACAACCATTAGGGCATCCCGTAACGCGCAAAATTATCGCCTCGTCACTGAGGTTATTTTTCTCTAAAATGTTTTCAACTTTAGTCACAAAAGTCGGTAAAAAACGCTCTGCTTCAGCCATTGCCAATGGACAAGTAGGAAACGCTACACAAGCCATTGAACTAGTACGCTGTATGCTTACATCGTCTTTTATCAAACCATATTGACGCGCTAGTTTTTCAATTTGGGCTTTGTCTTGTTCAGCCACGCCTGCAATAATCAAGTTCTGATTTGCGGTCATACGAAAATCGCCATGATGAATTTTCGCAATTTCAGCCACGCCTGTTTTTAGCTGTTTAGTTTGATCCTTCTTGTCAAAGTCCTTCTCTTGAAAATCACTCTCTGTAAAATCTAAGATACGACCATTTTCAATAAACAGTGTTAAATGATGCTTACCATCAATGCCAGCAACCCAACCAATGCGATCGCCACGCTCGGTAAATTCATACGGTCGCGACGGGGCAAAACTAACACCAGCACGTTTTTCAACTTCGGTTTTAAAGACCTCAATACCCACACGATCTAGAGTATATTTAGTTTTGGCATTTTTACGATTAACACGGTTACCCCAATCGCGCTGCGTAGTCACTACGGCTTCGGCAATCGCCAGCGTATCGCCAACCTCAATAAAACCAAAATCATCGGCTTTACGCGGATAAGTAGATTGATCGCCATGGGTCATGGCTAAACCACCGCCAACTAGCACATTAAAACCAATTAATTGCCCGTTTTTACTAATGGCAACAAAACTTAAATCGTTAGCATGAACATCAATATCATTTTGCGGTGGCACCACGACGGTAGTTTTAAACTTACGCGGTAAATAACTCGCTCCTAAAATTGGCTCGATACTGTCTTTATTGGTTTCAGTGGTTTCAACTTTATCGTCATCTAGCCATATTTCGACATAAGCATTGGAACGCGGTAGTAAATGCTCACTTATTTTTTTCGCCCAGTCATAAGCTTGTTGATGAATTTTTGACTCAATCGGATTTGGCGTACAAAGCACATTACGGTTTACATCACCCGCCGTCGCTAATGAGTCTAATCCGACACTATTTAAGGTTTGATGCATTAATTTAATGTTTGGTTTTAGCACGCCATGAAACTGAAAAGTTTGCCTTGTGGTTAACCGAATACTGCCATACGAGGTATGCTCTTTAGCAAATTTATCAATAGTTAACCATTGCTTAGGCGTAATAACGCCACCTGGCATACGCGCACGCAACATTACATTATGTAGCGGCTCTAATTTTTGTTTTTGACGTTCAGCGCGAATATCACGATCGTCCTGCTGATACATACCATGCACACGAATAAGTTGAAAATTATCAGGCGTAAAACCGCCCGTAATTCTGTCATTTAAATCATTTGCGATAGTACCGCGTAAAAAATCACTTTCGAGTTTTAAACGTTCGTTATCAGCCTGTTTACCTTGCACAACCATTTCTTGATTAACATCATAAGTGTTGGTTTGATTCACGATTACTTGCTGGGCAATTTTTTGTTTTACACTGGCTGTTTTAGTTGAGCTAGTCATTAGTAAACGTCCTTTTGATAACGCTTGTTGGTACGTAAGATTTTTAAATAGGTTTCGGCTTGCTCAGTAGTTTTATCGCCTTGCTCAGCAATAATATTTACTAAAGTTTGATGAACATCTTTGGCCATACGATTAGCGTCACCACAAATATATAAATGTGCGCCTTGCTCTAACCATTGGTAAACCTCGCTAGCATTTTCTTGTAAGCGATTTTGCACATACACTTTTTCAGCTTGATCGCGCGAAAAGGCAACATCGAGCTTAGTTAACAAGCCAGATTTTAAATAGTTTTGCCATTCCACTTGATATGAAAAGTCTTGCGTAAAGGTTTGAGCACCAAAAAACAACCAGCTCTTTCCTAATTCAACGCCATTATCACTTAACGCTTCACGCTCTTGCATAAAGGCTCTAAATGGCGCAACGCCAGTGCCTGGACCGATCATAATAACAGACGTTTTGGGATTTTCGGGTAAACGAAAGTTGTTGTTATGTTCAATAAATACTTTGACCTTACCGCCTTGTTCAAGACGTTTACCTAAAAAGCTAGAAGCAGCACCTGCACGGGTTTTATCACCTTGTTGATATGCCACTATGCCCACGATTAAATGCACTTCGTCTTCAACTTCGCTTTGGCTTGAAGCAATAGAATACAAACGCGGCGTAATATGACGCAAGGCATCAACAAAGGCTTGTGCCGTAATGCTTTCAGATTTCGCGCGACTGACAACATCAACCACTTGATGAGTATTAGCAAATTCACGCAGCGCATTTTTATCATCGAGTAAGGCTAATAATGCTTTGTCTTGACTTGATTTCGCCCAAAACTCAACAAAGCTCGGCGCTGTTTGGGTAATTTCTAATTGCGTAGTTAGTGCTTTCGCTAGCGTAAACTCTTTACCATTAACTGTGACGTTTTCGTCAGCTGAAAAATCAAGCGCTGCAATTAATTCATCCACTAACTGGGCATCATTTTCAAAATAAATACCTAAAGCATCACCCACTTGGTAAGTTAAGCCTGAATCGCCTAAATCAATTTCAATATGACGAACATCTTTTTTAGAATCACGCCCTGTAATTTTTTGGCTTAGCGACAATTCTGCCACATAAGGATTTTCTTTACTGTATTGGCTTTCAACAACGCTTGCCGTAGGTAAAGTCACTACATCGGCTAAGGTGCTATCGACAGTTAATTCATCTTTTAAGGTTTCAACAATATTTGCTGACCATGTGCTTGCTTGTTGTTGATAATCAACATCACAATCAAGACGTGGCGCAACTTGTTTAGCACCTAACGCGGTTAAGCGTTCATCAAAATCTTTCCCTGTTTGACAGAAAAATTCATAACTACTGTCGCCTAACGCCAACACGCTATATTTCAAATTAGGTAATTTAGGCGCTTTTTTTGAAAATAAAAATTCATAAAACGCTAACGCATCGTCGGGTACTTCACCTTCGCCGTTAGTGCTACTAACAATCAATAAATAAGATTCTGATTTAAGCGCTTTGGCTTTATAGTCAGCAATATTTTTCAAATTAACTGCGATACCAGCATCACTAGCTATTGCCGCAAGTTTAGTTGCCACACCTTTGGTATTACCTGTTTGTGAAGCATATAAAATAGTTAGAATGCTGGCTGTTTTGGTTTGCTGTTGAACTGGTGTTGCAGAAATACTCACACCCACTTGTTCACTCTTAGCCGCTAAATAGCCACTACTCCATGCTAATTGCAAAGGAGAAAGACTCGTACTTAATTGCTGTAGCAAAAGCAACTGCTTTGCATCTAATGAGGCTTGACCTAAAGCTTGCTGATTTTTATCAGTCAACACATTTTGATTAAATTTTTGCTGCTCTGGCAACATAATATTCACTTCGCATAAATTAAAAATGTAAATTTGATATGCGTAGCATAGACAATATCAGTTAAAACAAAAAAGAATAGATAAAGCTTTTTTATAACCAAACGATATAAAGAGTTGAATAAAAATGAGCTTATTCATTAAAGCTTTTCATTATTTTACCGATAATATTAATGAGAATAATAAAATCTCAGTAATAAGGAGTTATTTATGAGTCTAAGCAGTGTCGGTGCCGCCATGGGAGCGCAATCGCAACAACAAACACTCGAAGCAGTGAATGTTAGCTTGCTAAAGCAATCTCAGAATCAGCAAAAAGAATTGACGGGGCAGCTTTTGCAATCTGTCGCGCCAACTTCAGCACCTAGCCCAGAGTCTAATTTGGGTCAACACGTAGATGTTAGAGCTTAGTTATAATAAATTTAAGCTAAGCACTAATTCTCCACACAAGCAAAATAGCCCTAAGGGGCTATTTTTTTTGCCTGTTTATAATTTGACATTTTAAAAAAATAGTCTTTACTTAGTTGATGTTAAAAGATTATTTAATAAAATATTACATGGATTATTTATGTTCTCTTCAATTAGACAAAAATTACTGGTTATTTTAGGCTCTATTTATGTGGTTAGCATCATCATTGAATTAAGTTTACAAAGATTTGAACACTCTTTTTTAAGTGAAACACTTATTACTATTGCTTTGTTTATTCTCTATATTTTTGCCACTTATAAAACGGTTAGCTCTATTACTAAACCTATCTATAGAGCCGCAAAAACCATGGATAATATCGCCTTTGGCGATGGCCGCTTATCTGAGCGACTCCCTGTTGAAGGTAACGATGAATTGGCTATGCTATCAAAAGCTTATAACGAATTGATGTGTGAAATAAGCCGGCGTATTATTGGTATATCAATTTCATTAAGCTCTTTAACGGGTACACAGGCACAATCTTCTGATGTTGCTAATCAGTCTTTAGAACAAATTATAGAGCAACAAGAAAGTATCATTTTAACCGCAGCAGCAATTGAACAAATGTCTGCTAACGCAACTGAAGTAGCGCGCAATATTGCTACTACCTCTGATGCGGCTAAAGATGCAAAACAAAAATCAGATGTCGGTGGCCAAGTCTTAGCCGAAGTATTAAAAGACATACAAGCCGTTAGTAGCAATGTTTCACAAGTGAATAAAGTCGTAGGAAAAGCCAACGAAGACTCAAATGCCGTCGCTGATGTTATTGATGTTATTAATAGTATCGCTGAACAAACCAATTTACTCGCCCTAAATGCCGCAATTGAAGCCGCCAGAGCAGGAGAACAAGGTCGAGGGTTTGCGGTTGTTGCAGATGAAGTAAGAAATTTAGCAAGTAGAACACAAGAATCTACTGCTGAAATATTTAAAATGATCAATCAATTACAGCAAGGCATGACTGAAGCGGTTAATATTATTGCCGAAAACACCTCGTTAGCCGAAGCCACTTCAGAAAAAGCGGCTGTTGCTTCAAGTTCATTACAAGATATATCAATTGCCATTGAAGATATTGACAGTATGACTGAACAAATAAAAGAAGCCTCAGAACAACAAAATATCACGACTCAAGAAACTAATTTACAAGTCAATGCTATTAAAGACCTCTCAGAACAAGTTAATAAAAACTCAACCGAAGTAACAGAGAGCTCTGCTTTAGTAAGCCAAAATTTAGTGGGGCTTATTGAACAATTAAGAGTCTTTAATGTTGAAGAAGCCGTTGGTTTAGATCTCGCATTAGCCAAGTCAGCGCATATTGCATGGAAAGAAAAAATTCGTAATATGCTTTCGGGTCGCAGTAAAATATCACCAAGCAATTTAGTTGATCACACTTTATGTATTTTAGGTAAATGGTATTATCACGAAGGTAAAACAAAATTAGGTCATTTAGCCTCATTTCAAGCCATTGAACAGCCTCACATAGATATGCACAAAGCCGTTGTTGCTGCCGTAGAGGCAATGCACCATAATGATCATTCGTTAGCCAGTGAGCACGCTGAAAAAGTTTATTTTTTATCGAGTAAAATTGTGAGCTTAATTGATGCAATGGAAAAAGATTTCGTTAAAAATATAAACTAAGATGATAGATTAATACCCAATAGTTATGTTCTTAAAATTATGCCAATTTGATTAAATTGGTATTAGGTAGCCGCAGTAATGCCAACGATTGCAATTAAACCTATCGCCCGTCATCACGGTTTATTTTTATGCCTTTTGGGTGTTATTGTGTTACTAATGAGTATATTAACAAGCTATCATTTTTGGCAACACGCACGCTTGCCATTAATCGCGCTTATTTTAATTGCTATTACCCTTATTTTTATCGGTTTATTAAAATATAGTGAGCCACAACACAGCTTTATTTTAACCCCCGAAAAATTCACTTATGCCCATAGGTACGGACAATGGCAACTTAAGTGGCAACAACTAAGTTATATAACTCAAGTATCAGAAACACAAGGATTTGAATATCATCAACT
>WGGB01000102.1 GCA_015491935.1 Alteromonadaceae bacterium | reverse complement strand
ATATAGCTCAAGCAGTTAAATCTACATATGGTGTCGGTTTACTTTACAGTATTATATGGTTAAAATTTACAACTTTAATTATGCTTTTGAAATTAATGGTTATTTTTGTTATGGCTTGATTTTTGCTTGTATCTTGGTTAAGTATTGCTTTTATGAGCCTCTATAAGGTTTGCTGCTTAAGCGGTTAAAAGGAAACTAAAATGAAGTTGAATTTTTTTAGATCTATTTTATTAATTGTTACTTTTGTTGTTAGTACTTTTGCTAACGCAGGTTTAATTTATAATGTGAATTTAGATCATGGTACGGGGAGCGTTAATGGTACTATTGAGACAGACGGTACTATGGAAAATATTAATCTAATGAATATTCTTAATATCAACCTATCATTTCAGTCCACTAATGTTGCTAATAATGACCTACAATTATATAGCGCTATTTATTCTGATGGTAGTGCGTTTACAGCCTCATCAAGTGAATTAACCTTTGATTTTATAAATAATTCAAACGGACTCTATACTTTATTTTGGTTTACAGGTCAAAACTCTTCAAGTCAAACCTATTGGTGTCTTAATGGAGCTTCAACAGGTTCTTGTGATGGTAATACAGCGGCAAGCTCGCTTGGTTATAAAACGAATCCGCAACTAGATGTTTTAACTGGCATATCTACTATTGCAACGCGTGGTAATGCTACTATAAGCAATATTCCTGAGCCATCTACATTTGCTATTTTTATTCTTGGTCTCGTCGGTTTAACAATACGTCAACTTCATAAAAAATATTTCAGTTAAAAGACTCATTATTGCTGATGTTTTGTTACGCCAGTTATTGCTCTTAAGCAAAATGTTCTAATTGAACTAATGAGTTCGATAGCATTTGATATTTTAATTCCTTGCCCTAAAGGGGTAACAAGAGACTCAGCAAGAACTCCTACTAATGCCGCTCCGCTAATGTTGGCATTTTGTTGGGGAAACTCTTTTGCTACTATGCCCTCATTAATTAATTGTGCAAATATACCAGCATAAGCTTTACGGTATTTCAATCGTTCTAATTCCATTGTAGGGTCTACAGGCTCTGCAATTAAAGCATAGGCTAATCGCTCACTTCTTATGGCTCTATCCGCAAAAATTGTTACCGCGTTAGTTAAACGAGTTTCGTAATTGATTTTTTGATTGGGAAAACTAGCTAACTTGACCTTTTCAACTTCTTTTTTTGTCGCCATTTTAAATACTTCAGAGCAAAGTTGTGCCTTAGAATCAAAATATTTATAAATAGTCCCTGTTGCAATGCCTACTTTTGTTGCCAAATGGCTTATTGTTAATGCTTGAAATCCCTCTTTAGTAACAATAGCAAGTGCAGCAGTTAAGAGCGTATCAAACCTTTCAATACGATGTTGTTTTGTTTTAGCTGTAGGGCGATAGGCCATAATAAATGAAGTTAATTAAATGATTTTCTACTTTGCATAGTAACTAATTTTTTGTGAGTTGACAATAAAAGTGAATCATGTTTCACTTGTTAATAATATGAATATACATTCATTTCTTTGGTTAACGTAGGATTATTAAAATGGCGAATGATAAATTTTTCAAACCAAGTACAGTTTACTGGGCTGAAACTCACGAAGTGACCAATCAACCAAGTGTATTAGAAAATTACAATTGTTATGAACAAGATATAGCTTTACAGCAAAGTGTGCAGATCCATGGTGCTAGTTGGGCCGTAAAAGATCTACAACGTTTTGGGGCTATAACGGGATCTGCCGAAGTTATTGAATTGGGTTTTCAAGCGAATGAAAATAAACCCGTACTACATACACATGATCGCCATGGTAAACGCATAGATGAAGTACGCTTCCATCCTGCGTATCATCAGTTAATGAAAATAGCTATTGAAGAAGGGATACATTCATCACACTGGCGTGATGCTAAAAAAGGAGCTCATGTCGCAAGAGCAGCAAAATATTACCTACATTCCCAAGTTGAAATAGGGCACTGTTGCCCAATTACCATGACATCTGCCGCAATACCTGCATTAAAAAATCAACCAAATTTATTTAAAGCTTGGGCAGATAAAATTATGTCAGCGCATTATGATCCTCGTAATATAGGCGATAGTAAAAAACAAGGATTAACCCTTGGTATGGCAATGACTGAAAAGCAAGGTGGTTCTGATGTTCGTACCAATAGTACACGCGCTTTTGCGGTAGGTAATAGTGGAGCAGGGCAAGCTTACGAACTTGTGGGGCATAAATATTTTGTTTCAGCTCCCATGAGTGATGCTTTTTTGGTGTTAGCACAAGCTGAACAGGGTATTTCATGTTTTTTAGTTCCTCGTTGGCGACCTGATGGAAGTAAAAACCCTATTCAAATTCAAAAGCTTAAAAATAAAATGGGCAATATTTCTAACGCCTCTAGTGAAACTGAATTACGAGGTGCATTAGGGTGGATGATAGGTGATGAAGGCCGAGGAATTGCAGTTATTTTAGATATGGTTTCAATGACCCGTTTTGATTGCATGATAGGCTCTGCTGCCGGTATGCGCCAAGCAGTTGCTCAAATTACCCATCATTGTGCAAATCGCGAAGCATTTGGAAAAAAGCTAAATGAACAGCCACTAATGCAAAATGTATTGGCCGATTTAATTATTGAAAATGAAGCGGCATTAGCATTAAGTATGCGTGTTGCTAGGGCACTTGATGAAAGCAGTAATAATGAACAAGAAAAATTATTTGTTCGTATAACGACTGCAATCGGTAAATATTGGATATGTAAACGAGCTCCTGAACATGCTTATGAAGCCATGGAATGTATTGGCGGTAGTGGCGTGATGGAAGACACTATTATGCCGCGTTTATTTCGTGAATCGCCGATAAACTCTATTTGGGAAGGTAGTGGTAATGTGCAATGTTTAGATATGTTACGCGCGATACATAAAACGCCAAAGTCTTTGACTGCATTTATAAATGAATTAAAAGGTGCAAGTGGTGTAAATAAGCATTTTGATCGTGCCGTAAGTGAATTAGAAAGTTATTTCATCGATCAACAAAGCATAGAGTATAGAGCGCGGCTAATTGTTGAAAAAATGGCCTTGGCGATTCAAGCATCTTGTTTAATTCAATATGGTGATGCGTTAATTGCTGAAGCTTTTTGTAATGCTCGTTTAGCGGCTGAAAATACAGGTTGGGTTTATGGTACTTTGCCAACGAGTATTGATTGTCAGGCAATTATAAAACGAGCAACACCTCAAATTCGATAAAAAAAATCAAAACATATATGTCTTTGTTATTGGGGACTTATCAATCATCGATTCCTCAGTCAAAACTATTATATCTTAACTAATATAGTCGAATCCATTAAACCGCGTCAGGACAAGCTGAGATTAATAGTTAGGGTTACAGCCTCGAAAAACTCTCATATACTGTGAGTGCACATATGTACTTTTTATTCAAAATAAAAATATTATTGCAGTATTGTTGATATTTTTATTTTAATCTTTTTATTTAATAACGCTTTCTGGCATGATTATCATTATTGTTTTTTTATTATTAGCCTTATGAAATTAAATAAATCTTTTTTTCTTATGCCTGTACTTATTACCTCGTTAAGTGCTTGTGTAACACCGCCACCTAAAAACCCTGAAAATATTTGCGAAATTTTTCGTGAGCATCGAGACTGGTACTTTGCCGCTAAAGACGCTAGAGAACGATGGGGAGTACCCATTCATGTGCCTGTAAGTATGATGTATCAAGAAAGTTCTTTTAAAGCACAAGCATTACCGCCAAGAGATTATTTACTGGGCTTTATCCCTTGGGGACGTGTTAGTAGTGCCTATGGTTATTCTCAAGCTAAAACGATGACTTGGGATGATTATATTCGTGAGACAGGTAATTCAGGAGCTGATCGTGATGATTTCGATGATGCTATCGATTTTATGGCATGGTTTGTTTATAAGACGCATAAAATAAATAAAGTCTCAAAATGGGACGCATATAGTCAATACTTAAATTATCATGAAGGCTGGGGGGGCTTTAGAAAGCGGAGCTACAAAAGAAAACCTTGGTTAATTAAAGTGGCGCATAAAGTTGATAACCGAGCAAAACGTTATAGCAGCCAGCTTAAAAGTTGTGAAAGTGATTTAGATCATGGATGGTTATGGCGACTATTATTTGGTTAATACCAATCTCACAAACCAAGTGATCATTTCTACTTGTTAAAATCACTAACTACCGCGTTATTTATTTTATAATTAGAATAACTAGTTATTAAAATAAATGCCTTGTATTTGGCAATTTTCCCTGCGTATAAAATAGGTCACTTAATTAATGAAATTGGTATAACTTTAATGGATTCTATAGATATTTGGGGTAAGTTTTTTAGTTGTTGTTGCGGCGCTAGCATTATTATCTGTTGGTATAAATAATATCAGCATAATACTTGCCAAATAGTCAAAAAACATACAAATATTGAACGATGCCCGCGCGGTTGTGGCTTAGATCAAAAGGACAAAAAAAAGATCTTTTTTTTGCTAAAAAGCGTTTGCAAAATGAAACTTAGCGTCCCTATTGAGCTTGCTCTTGTTATCCACAGAAATTGTGGAAAGTTAATAACTACAAATATGCTGTGGATAAAGTTGTAGATAACATTGTGAGCTCTAATATTATCCACAATTTGATGACTTTTAAGCCTTTTTTATACTATTTGTACTATTAGCCGTTTAAAAGTTAGCTGTTTAAAAGTTAGCTGTTTAAAAATTAGCTGTTTAAAAGTTAGCGGTTTAAAAATGAGTGATGTAAAAATATTAGCTAAACAAATATTAACTTGGTATTACTCAGTATCACTTTTAGTAGGCTGATAGTCGTCAGGTAATATAC
>WGGB01000101.1 GCA_015491935.1 Alteromonadaceae bacterium | reverse complement strand
ACTTTACTTCAACCGACTGGAGAAGCTTTGAAACATCAAATGGTAGAAAAATTGTAGAAGTTAAAGGTGTTTTTACTGATAACTACCCTATCTTTCAGCAACTAAAAGAAAAAGGCATTGAAGAGTTGTCACTAGTTGTTCAGTTTAAGGTAAATAAAGATGATTCATTTGAAATTTCAGCAATAAGTATGAACGCCATAAATGCTTCTGGAGAAGAAAAAGAGCAAGACTTAGGCTCAACTATGTCGGAAGCACAATTAGATCTATTTTTAAAAGAGCTTTATAACGACAAGCCGTTATCATAAAGATAACCAATCGCATTATCTTTTAAACCAAATTAATCAACAATAGTGAAACAAGGAGACATTATGTCAACAATCACGGAACTAAAAGACACCATCGACACAAAAACCTTAAACTTGGTTCTTTTAACAATTGCAACGGCAGGAATCTATCCAATTATATGGATGTTCCTCAACACTCAAAAGTTAGAAAAAATAACGTCAAAAAAAATAGCTGACAATACTTTTCTAACTTGGTTGGCAGTTTGTATCGGACTTGGCGGAGCATTTTCAAACCTTGGAGACGAAATTTTAGACGTTATTGCTGGTCTAGTTACAATCGCATCATGGGTTCTATATATAATTTGGTCATTTAGAGCTAAAAGTGCATTGCAAGAATATGCTTTAGCTGAGCATAAAATAGACTTAAGAATGAATGGTTTTTATACTTTTATGCTAACAGTGTATTACATTAACTATTGCGTAAATGATTTACCTGAAGCTCAAAGAAAACAACAAATCTTAACAGGTCAAGAGCCTGCAACCGAAAGCTAACAAGTTGCTTAAACGGAAAAATAACAGTTGGCCATCGCTTCGCGATTATAGCCAACTGTTATTTTCCGCTTAGCAAGGCGTTAGTTTCGCAGCCCACGATCCTATCGGTAATTATAACAGGGCATGGAGATAGTTTTTATGAAATACACATTACTTGGTATATTTTTGGTCAGCTTTATTTTAAGTTTCAAATCCAGTGCTAATACAGCTATTGATAGAGCAATTTATTTAGAATGCGAAACTTGTTACACCACATCTGATTTTGAAGCCTTTGGCAAAAATAACTTTGAAAATAATTATGCTGACAATCTGAACCAACAATATAAATATACAATCGTAAATAACTCAGCTCAATTAGCTGTGTTTGTAAACTTTAAACATTTATACAGACCAGAACCTGAGCCAGACTCACACCTTACCCTTGATATAACAATCCCATCGCTGTTAACCGCTGATTCTGAAATGAATGCAGATTATTTTTTATCTCGTTATGTTATTCAAACAAACAGAAGTTACAGCTCAAGTTTTTCAAAACAGAGCAAAGCCAACTATGTGTATGAAGTTAGCACAGCAAGCTCGAATGGCCCTCAAACTGTAGAAATAACAATTAGTGGGCAGATAGGATCTAACTCAAGTATAACTATGGGGCAATATAGGGGACAAATTAGTTCTGCCTTAAAATCGAATGTTGGTGGTGGAGGTAACTGGGCTAAATTAGCAGGAAGAACAATTATTATAATTAACTTTGATAACGGCAAACTAGGGGCTTTTTTTAGTAGTATATATTCTCAATCTCCTTATCAGTATTTAAATGGCACTGCAGTTGATAAAAACGGAAACCCTATATCAATGAGTGGCGGGGCTTCATCTGGCGGTGGTAGTGGTGGTGTTACTAGTTCAGGTTCTGGCTCATGGACAATCATAACAGGAGGAGCAGTAGCGTGCACATCTATTGATGGCGGTTCACCAGTGTGTGAATGGATTAGATTTTAAATGCGGAGTTTAAAAATGGGAACTAATCTAAAAGATATAATGGTTAATATTGTTTTCGCAGTTGTAGCAAATGTTTATTTTAAATATGTGATTGTAGCTATATATGGTTTTGTTTCTGCGCAGGAGTATTCACTGCTCAAAGTTGATCTTGCTATTTTCCATATCCAAGTGTTTGTGTTGGCAATTGTTAATATTGGAATTGTAATATATTTAGCATCTATAAAAATGAAAATTAATAAAAGGCTGCTTTTTAGTAGTGCTCCAATTTTTGCTTTATTAGCTGTAATTATAGAGCCAATGCGCTCAACTGGATCTGTCAACATTAGTTTAGAGAGTGTAATGGTATTTTTAATGTTTTTTTGTATTATTCCTTTCGCAGGCGTAATGCTGAATAACGTTTTTCAATGTGCGAAAGAGGATGGAAAACAAAACTAACAAGCTGTTAAACAAGGACAAAATACACTTGGCTTTTGCTCCTTCGTCGCTTATGCGTATTACCATCCATCTTGATCACCTAATAACATTGATGATGATCACCAAATAACATCCATCGTGATCACTCAATAACATTGATGGTGATCACTTTTCAGTAAAATGTTATTGAGTGATCAACTTAGGTTATTACTTCAGTTAACCTTTTTTCATGCTTCTCTATAGGTGTTTTTAACCGTTATTCTTGACTCTTTTTGATAGTGAGAATAACCATGCCAACGGCACCTATTTCAATGCGTAAATTAAAAGAGATTTTAAGACTTAAATACGGTTGTTCACTCAGCCATCGTAAAATAGCTAAAAGCCTATCCATTTCAGCAGGCTCTGTATCAAATTATGTCAATCGAGCGGCTCAACTAGCGCTCACAACTTGGCCATTAGCCGATAAATGGGACGATAATGCGTTAAGACAGGCTTTTTTTAATACCAAAACACAACCTAAACGCTACTTTTTACCTGATTGGTCAGTGGTTCAGCAAGAATTACGACCAAAAACCATGACCTTACAACTGCTTTGGGAAGAATATAAAGAACGTCATCCTGAGGGATTCTATAGCTACAATCACTTCTGTCGCCAATATAAAGCGTGGCTCAAATGTCAAAAACCGTCGATGCGGCAAAACCATAAAGCGGGTGAAAAACTGTTCGTCGACTATTGCGGGCCGACGATGAATATTGTTGAACCAACCACCGGTGAATGCCGAACAGCGCAAGTGTTTGTTGCGGTAATGGGAGCTTCTAGCTACACCTATGCCGAGGCAACGTACAGTCAAGGCTTAGAAAACTGGGTAATGAGCCACGCGCGGTGTTTCGCGTTTTTAGGCGGTGTTCCTGAATTACTCATCCCTGACAATCTCAAAAGCGCTGTCACTATGGCATGCCGTTATGAACCCGATCTCAATCCAACCTATCAACAGCTTGCTAGTCATTACGGCACGGTTATTGTGCCCGCTAGACCTTATAAACCGAAGGATAAAGCGAAAGCTGAAGTGGGTGTACAAATCGTTGAACGTTGGATCATGGCACGTCTGCGCAAAGAAAACTTTTTTAGCTTGCGACAATTAAACCTAAGAATTCAAGAGTTGCTGATTGATTTAAACCAACGGCAAATGAAAAAGCACCCAGGTTCACGGTTAGAACAATTTGAAAAGATTGATAAACCTGCACTAAAACCCTTGCCAGAGCAGGCGTACAACTACACCTTAGTAAAACAAGTGAAAGTACATATTGATTATCATGTTGAAGTAGAAAAGCACTATTACTCAGTGCCTCATAGCTTGATCAAACAAAAACTAGAAGCTCATGCAACAGGTCAATTAGTCACTCTTTATCACCAAGGCGAGCCCGTGGCCGTTCACCCTAGATCACACCGTCAAGGTGCTCACACCACCATTGAAGCACACATGCCTATTGCCCATCAAAAACAGCAACAATGGACACCACAACGCTTTGAAAGTTGGGCAAGAAAATTCGGTGACTCAACCGAGCGATTTGTTATTGAACTCATGCAAGCTAAAAAACATACCGAACAAAGCTATCGTGCCTGTTTAGGGTTATTGAGTTTAGGTAAAAAATTTAGTGATAGCCGTCTTGAAGCCGCCTGTGCTCGTGCCTTAGCAACAGGTATTACGCGCGTTAATCAAGTTAAAGTTATTTTAGAAAAAGGCTTAGACAAACAACCCTTACCCGAAAAACAACGCGATCTACTTAGTGAGATCGAGCATCAAAACATCCGTGGTGGCCACTATTATCATTAACCCCAAATCCATAAAACAGAGAAAAACTTATGAAAAATGTTACACAACAAGTCAATAACCAGTTAGGACAATTAAAACTTAACGGCATACGTGACGCGCTTTTACAGCAAAATGAGCAACCCAACTTATACGTAGAGCAAAGCTTCGAAGAACGATTAAGTTTGTTGCTCGATCATGAAATAACACAACGAGAGCAACGTAAAATAGAACGTTTAACACGCCAAGCTAAATTCAGAGTGGGTGGCACACTGGCACAACTTGATTATGGCGCATCACGACAATTAAACAAAAGCCAAATTCGTTCATTAGCGCAAGGAGAATGGCTTCGCCTCCATCAAAATATACTGATCACCGGCGCAACAGGTTGCGGAAAAACCTACCTTGCTTGTGCATTAGGACACAACCATTGCCAGCAAGGGCAAAGTGTTCATTATTTTAGGCTTAAAGAATTACTTGAAAAAATGTTTCTAGCACAAGCGGATGGCAGTTATCGAAAATTAATACACAAATTAAGCAGTGCTAATTTATTGATCTTAGATGATTGGGGATTAGAGCCATTAACGGCACAACAACGCAGTGATTTACTGGAATTAATTGACGCAAGATATGACACTAAATCGACGTTAATAGCCAGTCAATTACCGATAGAAAATTGGTACAAAATGATCGGCGAATCCACGCATGCTGATGCCATTTTAGATCGGCTAGTTCATGGGGCGATCAAACTGGAATTGAAAGGCGAATCTATGCGAAAAAAACGAAACTCCTTGACTGATGATGATCACTCAAGTTAAATTGTAGCGAGGTCTATAGAGAACTGAAAAAGCGATCACCATCAATGTTATTGACCGATCAACATCATGTTATTACGCAGCTTATTCTAGCCAACTATATTTTGCCTGTTAACAGGGCGTTAGATGCTTAATGATTTGTGTTTTACTTATTAAAAATTTGTGTAAATATAGCAAGTAAAGTAATCGCCTTAATTATGTCAGTAGTGGTGTTTTAATCTAATTTGCATTATTGGGCACAGTTATAAAAAAATAATCGTTCAGTGTAACAGCTAAAATGCGTGCTTTTATTTTATTATTGCATACATAATAAATAAGTCGCTTGTTGGTACAAAAAGCAAACATAAGCACTTGTGCTTTAATTCGCTTCTAACAAGCACTTCAAACGGACACAAAAGAGTTGGCTGTGTTCGTTCCTCACATTTTAGCCAACTTTTTTGCGCCGCTTAAGTGAGGCGTTAGATGCTCAATGATTTGTGT
>WGGB01000100.1 GCA_015491935.1 Alteromonadaceae bacterium | reverse complement strand
GACGTAACATAATGTTAAAACCAACCTGCTTCCATGTAGAGCTAAAAGTATTGTCAATATTAAGGTTTACTTGAGTCAATAAATCAGCGGTTAATGATGGTAAGTTCAAGGTCTTTGTGGCAGAATTCATTTGATGTCTCGTTTGGTTTTTTACTTTGTCTAGATAACAAGTGTTTTACCATAACGAGGTATCAACCTCTTTAAAATCATCAAGTTATTTGGTTTTTATTGTTTATTTTGAATCCCGAAACTTGAGTTGATTATATTAAACAAAAATAAATTAAACTATAATTATAAAGGCTACTTTACCAATGACTAAATTAACTTGGGCGAATAGCCTTTTTATTAGCATATTCATTAATATTTTAAGTTTTAATGCTCACGCTGTTAATATTAATGATAAAATCACAGATAACACCTTAGTCAAAAAACAAACTAAAACCCCCGTTATTTTAATCTCTATCGATGGATTTGCACAAAATTATTTAACGCAATATCCCACACCTAATTTACATAAATTAATGCAAAAAAGCTTAGTTGCTAAAGCGTTATTGCCTATTTATCCAAGTAAAACATTCCCTAATCACTTATCTATTGTTACCGGTGTTTACCCCGATAAACATGGCATTATTCATAATAAATTTTATGACCGAAAATTGAATGAATTTTATCATTTAGGTGCAGGAAAAGAACAGCCTAAATGGCTAAAAGCTAAACCTGTTTGGACATTAGCAGAAGAACATAATATTAAATCAGCTATTTATTTTTGGCCCGAATCAGAGGCTAAAGTTGATGGCGTATTACCCACTTACGTTATGCCTTATAATAAAAAAACACCTAACTTGACACGCGTTAATAAAATTATTAGTTGGTTAAGCTTACCTGCAGATCAAAGGCCACAGTTTGTTGCTGGTTATTTTTCAATTGTTGATACAGCAGGGCACCATTTTGGTCGAGGCTCTGAAGAACTTGCACAGGCCGTTCGAAAAGTAGATGATTTAATAGGGGTGTTAGTAACTAAATTAACGCAAAAACTTGGAGATAATTTTGATCTGATCATAGTATCTGATCATGGTATGGTGCAAATACTGGATAATAAAGTGATTAACTGGCAAGATAAATTCGTAAGCGATAGCGCAGCAACGGTTATTAATGGTGAAACACAATTATTAATCTATGCCAAAAACGCAGCAGTAACTACGGCACTTAAACAGCATTTTAGTGATAAAGCACAAGGGCAATACCAAGTATTTACTCAAGCTAATTTCCCAGAACACTGGCACTGGTTAGAAAAAAACTCACGTACGCCTGATTTGATTATTGATGCTAATATTCCGTATGTATTTAAGCCTCAAAAAGGTGATATACACAAAGCCACTCATGGTTATGATGCAATTAACATTAGTGATCTTAATGCTATTTTTATTGCCTATGGCAAAAACTTCAAAGCAGGGCAAACTATTAATGCTTTTGAAAATGTGAATATTGCGCCATTAATCTTACATTTGCTCAATATTACCGATGCTGATAATTTAGACGGTTCTTTTGCTATTTTCTTGCCTTATTTACAATAAAAGCCTCTCCATAACTTCCTCAATAAATAGCCGTATTGCAATATGTAATACGGTCATTTTATTTTTTATTCGTTATTTACTTGACCATACGGTCAACTTTAGTGTAAAAATAAGCTATCTAAATAAAATGTCATGTTGAGTAAAGATATGTCAGCAGAAAATAATAAAGAAGCGTGCAATAAAGCAGCCAATCAGTCTATAAATTGGTCTGAGTTATACAAAAAAGCGCAACAGGTCAGCGAGCGTGCTTATGCACCTTATAGTCATTTTAAAGTAGGTGCAGCCTTACTGTCAGAGCAAGGGCAAGTTTTTACTGGCTGTAATGTAGAAAACGCTTCTTATGGATTAACGGTTTGCGCTGAACGAAATTGTATTGCTACGGCAGTTGCGCAAGGGACTACACAGGTTTCTGCGCTAGTCGTTTATACCGCACAGCAGCAATTAACTTCACCTTGCGGGGCTTGTCGTCAAGTGATTGCTGAATTTATGTCGCCTGATGCTATGGTGAGTTTAGTTAATCATTTAGGTGATACGCAACAATGGCGTGTTGCTGATTTATTACCTGCTGCATTTACGCCTCAAAATTTAAAAAATTCAACTGATAATTCATCAGTAAACAACTCTAATTCTTAATTTTAAATTCCTAACAGGGAAGACTAATTTATGTATATTCCACAAGATATTATTCGTACTAAACGTGATAAAAAAGTATTAACCGAAACACAAATCAATAATTTTGTTGACGGCTTAGTCACGCAAAAATTTACTGACGCACAAGTCGGTGCTATGGCGATGGCTATTTTTCAAAATGGTATGCAAAATGATGAAAAAGTTGCCTTTACGTTAGCAATGATGAATTCAGGTACGGTATTAAATTGGCAAAACTTTATTGATGAACCTATTGTTGATAAGCATTCAACAGGTGGTGTTGGCGACAAAGTTAGTTTAATGTTAGCACCCATTGTTGCTGCGTGTGGAGCTTATGTTCCGATGATCTCTGGTCGTGGCTTAGGTCACACTGGCGGAACCTCTGATAAATTAGAGTCTATTCCTGGCTTTAATATTCATCCATCACTTGATCATTTTCGCAATACGGTAAAATCTATTGGTACAGCTATTATTTCACAAACTGATGATTTAGCCCCAGCAGATAAACGGTTATATTCTATTCGTGACGTTACCAGCACTGTGGAGTCGATAGAGCTGATCACCGCATCCATTTTATCTAAAAAACTTGCCACAGGGTTAGATTCATTAGTAATGGACGTTAAAATAGGCAATGGTGCCATGATGACGTCGCTTACCGATGCGCAAGCATTAGCGCAAAGTATTGTTGATGTTGCCACTGGCGCAGGTGTAACCACAAGTGCTTTAATTACTGATATGAATCAAGTGCTTGGTCAAACAGCCGGTAACGCAGTAGAGATTGTTGAAACCGTGGACTATTTAACAGGCAAGCACCGTGAAGCGCGTTTACATCAAGTGGTTATGGCATTAGCCGCACAAATGTTAGTGGCAGCAAAAATAGCGTCAAACAGCCAGCAAGGTCGTGATTTAGCACAAAGTGCTTTAGACAGTGGCAAGGCGGCTGAAATTTTTGAAAAAATGATCGCAGCTTTAGGTGGCAGTAATCACTTTTTAACCACGTATAAAGAAGAACTCACCAACGCCAATGTAGTAAAAGATATTTGTGCTACACAAGCGGGCTTTATTACCGCAGTGCAAACCCGAGATATAGGTATGGCAGTAGTAGCACTAGGTGGTGGTCGTTTAGATCATCATCAAAGTGTTGATCATAGTGTTGGTTTTACTGATATTTTACCTAAAGGTACACAAGTTAATGTTGGTGACGTTATTGCTAAAGTACACGCTAAAAGTAACGATGACGCTGATAAAGCCATGAGTCAATATTTACAAGCAACACAAATTTCAGCGCAAATTGTTGAGATAGAACCAGTGATTTATCAAACGATTTTATAATAATATTTTTGTTTTATTAGCTATTTAATTTATTTGTCCTATTTAGTAAGGTAAATAAAATAATTTATTAACTATATTCAATTACCTTTCAACAGGTTAATTTTTTACCCTGTTATTTGGACTAAACAGTGTTGCGAAAATTCATATTATTGACTATTTATTATAGTGTGCTTAAAAAACACACTATATAATAAATTTTAGGAGAGAAATGAATGATGAAACGGCAAAAACGTGATCGTCAAAGTAGGGCGTTTTCACGAGGTTATCAAGCAGGTATCGCTGGGCGCTCTAAAGAAATTTGTCCATATCAAAATACAGAAATAAAATCCGAATGGCTAGGTGGTTGGCGTGAAGCTATCACTGATAAACAACAAGGTCTTTTCAAATAACTACTAATATTTATTTTTAATAATGTAACGTCAGTAAACGAATAATACCAAGGTATTTTGTCTTGGTATTTTTTTGTTTATAATAGCCGTATTTATTAACTTAGTTAGTGCTTTAGTGATTTGTTTTACATCATTATGTAACAGGCCTTGTCTTATGTAAGTATTTGTAAAGCTACTTGTACCTTTAGCCTTTTCATTCGTAAAATTGTATTAATAAGCAATATTTTAAAAAGAAGTGCCTCTAACATTGAATAAAACATTAAAAATCAGCTCCATTACAATCAGTCTACTTGTATTGCTTTCTGGCTGTGCGAGTCCTTTTATTCATTCTAATGATAACAACCAAGGGATCAGTGGTGAATTAACGGTTAAGCCCAGTGGGTTAAAGATCCCTGAACAATGGTCAAACTCATTGAAACAGTTAGACGCAAGTGACAACTGGTTACAAAGTTTTAATGATCCGCAATTAATTAGTATCGTAAAACAAGCTTTAAAACATAACTTTAAACTGAAACAACAAGCGTTGGCTGTCGATATAAAAAAGCGGCAATTATTAATTGCAGGAAGTCAATTTTGGCCTGATTTATCGGCGTCATTATCAACGAGTCGACGTAAAAATAACCAAATAAGTAATAGTAGTTCTCTTTCATTAAAGAGTAATTATGAGTTTGATCTTTGGGGTAAATTATCGGCTAATGAGCAAAAAGCCAATGTGGAATGGTTAGCCCAGCAAGCTAACTTTGAACAAGCCGAGCAGCAATTAGTCGTAAATACCGTTAATGCTTGGTATAACGCCATCGCTGCTGAAAAACAATTACAATTAAATCAACAACGCAGTAAAAATACGCAACAAAATTTAGCTATTATAGAGTCAGGCTATAAGCAAGGCCTTAATAGCTCTTTGGATGTTTATTTAACTCGTAACGAATTAAATAGTGCTTTAGCACGTGTAGCTCAACAAAAACAAAATGTATTATTGGCTAAACGTCAATTAGAATTTTTAATAGGTCGATATCCTGATGCGAGCATTTTATTAACCAATAAATTAGTTGATATTGATTCACCTGTGGCGTTAGCCATTCCCGCGAAAATAATTCAGCAAAAGCCTAATTTGCGTGCCAGTTGGTATCAATTACTGGCAAGTGATGCGCAATTGGCTTTTACGCATAAGCAACGTTTTCCTAGTTTTAGTATTTCAGCCTCGCTCAGTGATGACCAACAAAATTTAACTGATTTATTATCGCCGTCGTCATTGGCGTGGTCATTATTAGGTAACATTTCAGCGCCTTTATTTCAGGCTGGACGTTTAAAAAATAATGAAGAAATTGCTCGTTTAAGCTTACGCCAACAAGAGCAAAATTATTTAGATGCTATTTATCAGGCTTTTAGTGATGTGGAAAATGCTATCACAGCAGAAAAATCATTACGGAAGCAAGCATTGTTGCAGGAAAAGGCAAAGGTAAATGCACAAACCGCTTATAAGTTATCTTTTGAGCAATATAAACAAGGTTTAGTTAATTATAGTACCGTACTTGATGCACAAAATCGCTGGTTTGATGCGCAAAGTAATGTTATTGATATTAAAAATAAATTAATTACTAACCGAGTAAATTTAAATTTTGCTTTGGGAGAGCCTTTATACCGTTCTCTCACTAAGTTTTAAGTCATGTATGTTCATTGTCTAAACAACCTATTGCTATCACAGATCATAAAAGTAGTTATTAAATGAAATTTATTAATAAAAAATATTTGAAATCTATTGTGATTATTGTTCTTACTATTATTTTGGTAAAACTGATCATAACTAATCCCCCAAAAAGCCACCGAGGACATTCTGCACAAGCTACTAAAATGTCTGTTAGTGTTATGCCGTTGTTACCTCAAGACTATCAGATAATAATAGATAGTTTTGGCACGGTTAAACCACGTACACAAAGTGCGTTGGTGGCACAAGTTTCAGGACAAATCACTCATATTAGTGATCACTTTCGTAAAGGTGCTTTTTTTGAAAAAGGTGAAATTTTAGTCACTATAGATGCTCGTGATTACCAAGCAGAGTTAAAAATAGCAGAAGCGGGTGTATTAAAAGCAGAGCAAAATTTATTAGAAGAACAAGCGCGTGTGAAACAAGCAAAACAAGATTGGCAGCGATTAGGCAATGGTGAAAAAGCAAATCCTTTAGTGCTAAGAAAACCACAATTAGCTGCTGCGCAAGCACAGGTGCTTTCTGCCCAAGCAAAATTTGAAAAAGCACAATTATCTCTTGAACGTACTAATATCATTGCACCATATTCAGGACGAATATTAAGTAAGCAAGTTGATATTGGTCAAGTTGTGTCAATGAATAGTAAATTAGCTGAAATATATGCAATTGACAGTGTTGAAATTCGCTTACCAATTCACAATAGTGATTTACGTTTTATTAATTTACCAGAGCAATATACTAAAACTCAGTCAAGTAATAAAAAATCAATTACCACACAAATAATACCACGTCATGAAAGTCTTGTGGAATTTTACTCTGATCTTGCGCCCAACCAACATTGGCAAGGAAAGTTAATTCGCACCGAAGGTTCTATTGATAGTAGTGCCCAACAACTTTATGTTGTCGCTCAAATAACCGATCCCTTTAAACGTCAAGCTAAGGCCGTTAATCGAGGGAATATTAGTATTAAAATCGGTCAATATCTTAATGCTAAAATATCAGGTAAATTATTAAAGCGGGTTTTAGTCATTCCCAATACCAGTATTTACCAAGGTAGTTATGTCTATATCGTTGAAAAAGGAGTATTACAACGAAAAGAAATTAAAATAGCATGGCAGAATGATAAAAACGCATTAATAAGTAAGGGGTTAGAGTTTGGTCAGAAATTAGTATTAACGCCACTTGGACAAGTTAGTTCGGGTACTGCGGTACAAATATTATCTGATAAAACCCATCATAAACATTTATTTAATCACAAAATCAAGGCAACTAATAACGCGAAAAAATCAGGGAAACAATTATGATTGCTTGGTTTGTAAAAAATACCGTCGCTGCTAATTTATTAATGATCACCATTGTTTTAGCGGGTTTATTTAGTTTGTCGACCAAAATTCCTTTAGAGGTTTTCCCCTCATTTTCTACCGATCGCATAAGCGTTAAAGTGTCATTGCGTGGTGCTACTCCTGAAGACGTAGAGCAAGGGGTAACGATACGTATTGAAGAAGCGGTACAAGACTTAGACGGTGTTGAAAAAATCACTAGCAGCTCAACCGAAGGTTTGGCTTCTGTTATTATCGAAGTAAGTCCAGGTTATAATGAACGCGATATGTTGGCCGATATTAAAAGTCGAGTTGACGCTATTAATACCTTCCCTGTGGATGCTGAAAAGCCTATTGTTGCTTTGGCACAACGTAAGCGTAATGTTATATCAGTAACATTAGCGAGTGATCATGGTGAAAAAGAGATTCGAGAGTATGCACAACAGATCAGTGACGATTTATTAAATATTTCAGGGATCACTCAATTATCTCTCAGTGGTATTCGTAATTATGAAATTGGCATTGAAGTTTCACAAGATAAACTGCAACAATATCATTTATCTTTACAGCAAATTAGCCAAGCTATTGCTAATTCAAGCGCTGATATTTCAGCCGGTAATATTAAAACTCATGGTGGCGATATATTAATTCGTTCAAAAGGGCAAGCTTATCGTAAAAACGATTTTGCCAATATTGCCGTTAAACAAAATGCTGATGGTTCAATTTTACGATTAAAAGATATTGCGACCATTAATGATGGTTTTGAAGAAACGCCAGTACGTACTCGTTTTAATAATAAACCCGCTGCATTTATTGACGTTTATCGAATTGGTAAACAAAGTGCGATAGAAGTTGCTGATAAAGTTAAAGATTACATTGAACAAAAACAACAGAGTTTACCACAAGGGTTTGAGCTAAATTATTGGGATGATGATTCGCGTATTGTAAAAAATCGAATTGCAACCTTAACTTCTAATGCCATTCAAGGTGGTATTTTGGTGCTTGCACTATTAACACTCTTTTTAAGACCGTCTATCGCTTTTTGGGTGTTTTTAGGTATTCCGGTTGCTTTTATGGGCGCTTTTATTGTGATGCCGTATTTTGGTATTACCTTAAATCTTCTTAGTTTATTTGGTTTTATTTTAGTACTTGGTATTGTCGTCGATGACGCCATCGTCACGGGGGAAAATGTTTATACCCATTTACGTTATGCAGAATCAGGTGAACAAGCGGCAATAAATGGCACCTTAGAGGTTGCTACCCCCGTTACTTTTGGTGTATTAACCACCATTGCTGCTTTTATGCCATTAGCCTTTATTGATGGTGCGCGTGGAGCTTTGTTTGCGCAAATTCCTATTGTGGTTATTCCTGTCCTTATTTTCTCTTTAATAGAATCTAAATTTGTACTGCCTGCCCATTTAAAACACATTAAATTGCGGCAGGAAAAGGGCATAAATCCCTCTAAATTTGAACAGTTTCAGCACCGTTTTGCTGATGGCTTTGAGCAAGCCATTTTAAAATATTATCAACCCATATTAAAAGCGTCGCTTAATAATAAATTAACTACATTAAGCTTTTTTATTGCTATATTTGTTTTGATCATTGCTTTATTAATGAGTGGCTGGTCTAAATTTGTGTTTTTCCCTCGTGTACCTAGTGAAACCGTACGAGCAAATTTAACCTTGCCTGTAGGTACCCCGTTTGATGTTACCAATAAATATATTGTTAGAATGTCTGATGAAGCTGAGAAATTAAAAGAAAAATATACAGATCCTAAAACACATAAAAGTATCATTTTAAATATATTAGCCATTACAGGTGGTCGTGGTGGACAGGCGAATAAAGGGGGAGTTCGTTTTGAATTACTCCCACCAGAACAACGCCATACTAAAATAAGTTCACAAAAACTAGTGAATGAATGGCGTAACATGATCGGCGTGATCCCTGGTGCAGAAGCGTTAACTTTTCGTGCTGAATTAGGACGGTCTTCTGATCCTATTGATGTACAGCTTAGTGCAACTTCGCTAAAAACCTTAAAAGAAGTTGCCAATAAGGTAAAACAACGATTATCAACATATCCTACCGTCTTTGATATTGCCGATAGCTTGTCTGATGGTAAACAAGAATTACAAATTGAACTCACTAAACAAGGGCTCGCGTTAGGCTTGAGTCGTGTCGAAATATCACGGCAAGTGCGTAGAGCTTATTTTGGTGCGCAAGCCCAGCGTATTCAACGTGGTCGTGATGATGTTCGTGTTATGGTGCGCTTGCCCTTAAATGAACGCAGCTCAATTGCGCAGTTAAAACAATTACTCATCAATACACCTGATGGTAAACAAGTGCCATTAGCACACGTCGCTAAATTAAAAGCAGGACAGTCACCCTCAGCAATTAATCGTATTGATCGCTATCGTACGGTCAATGTGACCGCCGATGTAGATAAAACCAATACCAATATGACAGTATTGCAGGCTGATTTAAAAAAATATTTAGATCAACTTGTGACGCAATATCCGGGTGTTAGCCATTCGTTAGAAGGTGAAGCAAAAGAGCAACGGCAATCTTTTAGCTCGTTGCAATGGGGCTTATTAATTGTGTTATTTGTTATTTATGCTTTACTAGCTATTCCATTTAAATCTTTTTTACAGCCATTAATTGTAATGAGCATTATTCCTTTTGGCTTTATTGGTGCCATGTTAGGACACTGGATCATGGGTATGAGTTTAACCATAATGAGTTTACTAGGTATATTGGCATTAGTTGGTGTAGTTGTTAATGATTCATTAGTGCTTGTAGATTATATTAATAAAAAACGTCAACAAGGTATGGAATTGATGAATGCAGTGACATTAGCTGGAGCAGCTCGTTTTCGTCCCGTAATGCTCACTAGTTTAACGACCTTTTTTGGTTTAATGCCGCTATTTTTTGAAAAATCTACGCAAGCTCAATTTTTGATCCCAATGGCTGTTTCATTAGGTTTCGGTATTATTTTTGCTACCTTTATAACCTTATTATTAGTGCCTATTAATTATGTGTTAATGGATAAATTAATAGTGTGGTTTAAAAGGTAATTAATCAACTTGCTATCAATAAAAAGCCTTTAATTATATATCATTAAAGGCTTTTTTATAAAAATAACAAAATACGTATAGGCTATTAACCTTGTAAATGTGCTTTAGTTACTTTTAATATTTTTAAGGTATTGGTTGCGCCAACCGTTTCCATTAAATCACCGTGCGTAAAAATAATACTGTCATTGACTTTTAAATCAGCCATTTTTAGTACTTCTTTCAATACTAAGTCAGACAACTTTGAATGATCTACGCTTGAAGAATCAAATAATACAGGATAAACACCACGGTAAATTGCCGTTTTGTTTAATGTTTTAGCATGGCGAGATAAAGAATAAATAGGTAAACCAGACGTTATGCGCGACATAATTTTACTGGTATGCCCCGACTCAGTTAAAGCAATAATAGCTTTTACACCATCTAAATGGTTAGCCGCGTACATTGCTGAAAGCGCAATAGTTTCAGATACTTCTGAAAACATCATTTCAATGCGGTGATTTGACGTATTTACTGAGCTATGTTGCTCTGCACCAATACAAACTTCAGCCATGGCTTTTACTGTTTCTACTGGGTACTTACCCGCCGCAGTTTCGGCACTTAACATCACCGCATCGGTACCATCTAATACTGCATTAGCAACATCCATCACCTCAGCACGCGTTGGCATAGGCTGCTCGATCATAGTTTCCATCATTTGTGTTGCGGTGATCACAATACGATTTAATTGACGACAACGAGCAATAATATGTTTTTGATGACCCAGTAAAGCAGCATCTCCCACCTCAACCCCTAAATCACCACGGGCAACCATACACACATCAGAAGCAAGAATAATTCCATCAAGTACTTTTTTATCATTAACGGCTTCAGCGCGTTCAATTTTAGCTACAAGGCGAGCATTACAACCTGCTTCTTGTGCTAATAAACGTGCTTCACGCATATCACTGGCATCACGGGGAAAAGATACCGCAAGAAAATCAACACCAATCTTAGCTGCTGTTTTAATGTCTTCTTTATCTTTAGTCGTTAATGCTGGAGCGGTTAAACCACCACCTTGACGATTAATACCTTTATTGTTTGATAAAGGGCCACCAACAGTAACTTCGGTAAAAACAGACGCGCCTTTCGTTTCTAATACGCGTAATTGCACACGACCATCATCAAGTAATAAAATATCTCCTGCCTGTACATCACTAGGTAGCTCTTTGTAATCTATTCCTACTTTCTCTTGACAACCTTCACCCTTGGCTAAATTAGCATCAAGTTCAAATTTATCACCAATTACTAAACGAATAGGACCATTTTTAAAGGTAGAGACACGAATTTTAGGACCTTGTAAGTCACCCAAAATCCCCACATAAATACCGAGTTCCTTAGCCAGTTCTCTGACTGAATTAGCACGATCAATATGATCTTGTGCGCAACCATGAGAAAAATTCAGACGAACAACATTTACGCCTGCTGCCAATACATCTTTTAATATTTTTCTATCGTCGGTTGCAGGCCCTAAGGTGGCAACTATTTTCGTTCTTCTAGGCATGAGGATCCTTAATTTTATAATCTATAAATTGATAATAGTTTTACTCGTAAATATAACCATTATCTTAGTCTTTACGTTCAAATCGAGAGCTACGTAAGCTATCTTTTACTTTCTTTAAATTATCTCTAAATTTTGTACCGCGACGTAGCGTAAAGCCCGTTGCTAAAATATCAATTAACACTAATTGTGCAATACGTGATGACATTGGCATATATAAGTCAGTATCTTCAATAACATCAATAGAAAGCACAATATGGCACTCTTTCGCTAATGGTGTACCATTTTGCGTAATACCAATAACCGTCGCGTCATTTTCTTTGGCCAAATGCGCCACTTCAACCAATGATTTTGTTCGTCCTGTATGTGAAATAACAATAACCACATCACCTTGGCAACTATTTATAGCACTCATTCGTTGCATTAATATGTCATCAAAATAAACAACAGGAACATTAAAACGGAAAAACTTATTTTGTGCATCATGGGCGACAACCGCAGAAGCGCCTAAACCGAAAAATGAAATTTTATTTGCTTGCGTTAATAAG
>WGGB01000099.1 GCA_015491935.1 Alteromonadaceae bacterium | reverse complement strand
TTGTTTTTTCTTTATTAACATCATTGCCTAAGGCTGAAAAAACCATAAAATCATCAAGCTGTCTTCTCATATATCGAGCATTAAGAGACCAATTTTTATATTGATATTTTAAATAGCCATCAAGCCCTTTTGCAGGATCTTTGGTGCGTTCGGTAACCCCATGAACATCAGTAATTTTATAGCTCTCTCCTTTGTCTTTAAATATATTGAAAAATAAATCTAAATTTTGTTGTTTTGAAAACGACTTATTTAATAAGACACTAGCAGAGCCACCATTAAGAGAATTTCCAGAGAGTATCACCTCATTTAGGTGACTTTGAGTAATAATATTAATAACACCTAAAAAAGCATTACTACCGTACAAAGCAGAGCCAGGCCCTCTAATAATTTCAATTTTTTCAACATTATTAGTCGTTAACATTCTATTTAAAATAGAAATTCCCCCTGTGTACAAATCATTTAAGCGCTGTCCGTCAATTAACACCAACACAGATTCAGACAACGCAGTACTTCGTCCTCTAGCGACAATTCTATTTGCCAATCCCTGTTCAGTATCTCGGGTACTTTGAAAACCAGGCACAAAATTAAGCAAGCTTTGTAAGCTGGTAATGCCCATTTGTTTTATTTGTTGGCGAGTAATTAAAGTAACGCTAGCTGGTGCAGTATATATAGTATCTTTATGTAAAGACGCTACCGTAATAGTTTGTAAATCTTGTAAACTCAACGAAAAAATATCAACCGCATTTTCATCAAAATCCTCAGCATAAATTGATGCCGACAATAAAATAAAAAAAACAGTGAAAAATACATTTTTCATTTATATTCCACATCCCAACAATAAAAATAGCGACTAATAATCCATTGTATGACTAAGTAATGACAGATTTATTACTCAAGTATTCATTACTTATTGTAGCTAAAATGTTTATTAAACAAGTATAGCTGTTATTTTATTATAAGTTGAAAAATGACACTGAATTGCGACCTAATATTTTGGTTTTGCTGCTTGCACTTAATTGCGGATGTTCACGCACTAATTTACCGATACTTTGCTCACCTAAAGGAAAAGGATAATCAGAGCCTAGCAATACGCGATCATCGCCCATAACCGTGGTTAATAACTGCAACGATTCGTCAGAAAACACGGCGGAGTCAACATAAAAACGATCGCTATAAGATGAGGGCAGATTAGGGCAATCTTGACGGACAATATCGCGGTGCCGCCATGCGTTATCAACCCGACCAATTTGAAAAGCGAAATTACCACCACCGTGAGCAAAAGAAATTTTTAAGTCTTTTGAAATTCGCTCAAATGCACCCGAAAGAATTAACGACATAATTGAAAGCTGAGTTTCAGCTGGCATTGCCACCAACCACTGCAACATATATTTAGGCATACGCTCGCTACCAAGCATATCCCACGGATGTACTAATACAGGAATATTCTCACTGGCACAGTGTTGTAAAAATGTCACTAAGCCTTCGTCGTCTAAGTTTTTATCGCCAACATGATTACCTATTTGTACGCCAATATGACCATTGTTAACCGCACGAGATACTTCCTGACAGGCTAAATCTATATTTTGTAATGGCACTTGTGCGAGTGTTTTTAATCGTTTGGGATCATAAGCACAAAGCTCGAGTGCTAAATCATTAAAAATTTGTGCGCACTCATGGGCTTGTTGGGCAGGACGAGCATAAGCAAATAATACGGGAGTGGCACACATCACTTGTATATCAATGTTATCCTTATCCATTTCTTCAATACGCGTTGCACCATCCCAACACGCTTGATACACAGGACGAAACTCTTTATTGCCAAGCATTAACATTGCCTTACCAGACTCTAAATGTTTCATCCACGGCCAGTCAGCGGTACCAAATTTTTTCGCTAAATCAGGCCACGTTTTCGGTAAAAAATGGCTATGCATATCAACAACGGTCATAGTATTCTCTTTATTATTTGATTGTGTTTGCATTAGTGCTAGCTAATTGGGGATATTTCAAACGATAAAAAGCTATATTAGCGATAAAAATCAATAAAATAAATGGCATAGTTGAATACACCAAAATGTTCCAACCACCTTTAAATAATATCCAACCAGCAAGTAATGAGGCTAATGCTTGTATGGTAAAAATAATAAAGTCATTTATCGCTTGTACTTTATGGCGTTCTACCGCGTGATAGCATTCAGCCAATAAAACAGTGCCAGTTAAAAATAAAAAATTCCAACCAACACCAAGTAACACTAAAGTCCACCAATAATGCATTAAATGCTGACCACTTAACGCAATAATAGTGACACCCACAAGTAATAAAATTCCAACGAGTAATACATTTTTAAGACCAATGCGCTTAACTAATAAGCCAGAAATTAACGAGGGTAAATACATTGCCGCGATATGACTTTGAATAACCCACTTAGTATCAATTAAACTCATGCCCTGCATATTGTGCATACTTAATGGCGTGGCGGTCATCAATAAACTCATTACACCATAACCAATGGCCGCGGATAAAATCGCAATAATAAAAAAAGGTTGTTTTATAATTACTAATAATGGGCGTTCTTCACCGTAAGTCTGTGTATGATGTATTACTGGCTCGGTAAAACCTTGAAAAAGAATAATAGCAATAAAAATGATGATCGCTAATCCTAAAAAAGATCCCGCATAACCATACGGAGAAACTAACCAATCTTTACCCATAACCGCAATTTCAGGCCCAATAAACGCGGCAAAAATACCAGCAAACATTAAGACAGAAACAACTTTTGTGATATCCTCTTGATGGATGATACTGTCTATTGCCGCAAAACGAAATTGCATAATAAAAGCAATACTAGAACCAATACAAAGACTCGCGACTAAAAATATAGAAAAACTGCCCTGCATTGCTGCAAACATAGCAAGCAAAGAACCTAGACAAGACAAACTTAAGCCGATATTAAATGCTTTTTTACGACCAAATTTTTTCGCTAGCATGGCGGCAGGGATCGTTGAGCTAGCAATACCAATAATCATTAACGTTAAAGGAAGTGTGGCTAAGCTGGGATCAGGTGCTAAATGTGTTGATAAAATACCACCGATAAAAACAATAACTGGCGACGCAGACATTGCTAAAGGTTGCACTAAAAATAATAGCCAAATATTACGTGGCAACTTTAGCACTTTGGCAAGTACTACAGCAGTTAATAACATTAAAACAAAAGTAATGAGTAATATACTTACCATAAAATTTTTTACTTAAATAAAGAAAGAACGCAACTATTCAGCCAATTCCAAACCGACGTATGGGATCACTACCACGCAGGCAGCTTAAAAATACGTCAGGGCAATCGCATTACAATATTTCTAGTACCTTTAGCAGATAATCACTATATCAACCAGCTATTTATCGCTTTATTTTAATAAAATTACTTGGCTTAAAGCGAAGTAATAATTCAAATTAGAAGATCTGTATCAAGTCGTTTTTAATGCAATCGCTCTATTAATGCAATTACTCTACCTTGACATAATTTACACTACATTATAGGATTTGAGAGTATCATTTTTATACTTACTCATTCAATGATGTCTAAGCAATAAAGTGATGTCTAAGCAATAAGATGATGCCTAACCCCAAAGTCAGTAAAAATGGTTCTATCGCAACCATTTCAAGGACTTTATAACAAAATTTAGGAGTTAATTATGCAACATACTACATTAAAGGATATCACTCAAACTAAGTGGTTAACTAAGCAAAAACCAGTACAGTTTGCACGACAAAATTATTTTTTTATATTATTTAGTGCGGCAGTTTTGATGTTTGTCAGTGGTTGTTCATCACTAGGTTACAATAACGTCCCCCCGATTAAAATTCCAGAAATTGTGAACCTGAGTAAACAGGGAGTCTCGCCACAGCAGATCATCGAGAAAATAAAAAATGCAGGTATGGTTTATCGTCTGAATGCCAAGCAAGTGGAAAGTTTGCATAAACAAGGCGTTTCTAACGAGGTGATTAATTACATGCAGCAGGTGTATCGTAATGTAATTAAAAATCAGCAGCAACTCGAAGATGACGATCAGTGGATAAATGAGGATGGCTGGTGGTATGGCGGTTCATATTATGGCTGGCCTGATGAATGGCTAACATATTATTATGATTAATTATTAACCCTAGCTTAGCATACTGATGGGATAGCTGAATAGTTACAAAAAACTGTTATAACTTAAGCTTGCTTATTAATCATCTTAGTAAAATACAGCAAACTACAATCTTGTAGTTTGCTGTAACAACTTAACATAATGGCTTAATCGTCATCTTCAACCATGGTCATTAGCGAAGTGTTTCCGCCTGAAGCTGTGGTATCAATGCTAACGGTTTTTTCGGTGATCAAACGCTGAATTAAATTATCATAATATTCAGAGCTGATCACAGGTAAAATAGCACCACTGCGTTGCGCTAGTTTTTCTGCCATATAAG
>WGGB01000098.1 GCA_015491935.1 Alteromonadaceae bacterium | reverse complement strand
GTTTTTGTGTTTTTATGATGATTTTTCCCACAAAATGGCATGATACTAATAATGTTCATCTAAATTAAAATAACAGTGTTTTTTATAAACTAAGCCAGTTATTACCACTAAATACCAACCAATATTACCATTAAAGACCAACAAAATAATTTTTCTTTTTTTCATTTCATTTACAACTACAAAAAAAATGCATTTTATGCGAAAATAGTCGCGTTTTTTAACCACTACATTTCACGAGTATTATGACTGCACAACTTATAGACGGTAAAGCCATCGCCCAACAAATTAGAAATACTGTAAAAGAAAAAGTTTCTTTGCGAACCAAACAAGGCAAACGTGCTCCGGGGTTAGCTGTGATATTGGTAGGTTTAGATCCCGCTTCTCAAGTTTATGTTGGTAGTAAAAGAAAAGCCTGTGAAGAAGTGGGTTTTATTTCTCGTTCTTATGATTTAGCTGATACCACATCAGAACAAGAATTATTGCATTTAATTGACGAACTTAATAATGACGATAGTGTTGATGGAATTTTAGTACAATTACCCCTACCTGAGCATTTAGACGCTAATTTGGTCATTGAACATATTAACCCTAAAAAAGATGTTGACGGTTTTCACCCTTCAAATGTTGGTAAACTCGCATTACGCTTACCTGGGTTACGTCCTTGTACACCAAAAGGTATTATGACCCTAATTGAATCTACCGGTGTTAAAACCCACGGTTTAGACGCATTGGTTGTTGGCGCTTCAAATATTGTTGGTCGCCCTATGACGTTAGAACTTTTATTAGCTGGTTGTACTGTTACTACTACGCATAGATTTACTAAAGACTTAGAAGGCAAAGTACGTCAAGCCGATTTAATTGTTGTTGCTGTGGGCAAACCGGCTTTTATTCCGGGAGAATGGATAAAAGACAATGCTATCGTGATAGATGTTGGCATAAACCGCCTTGAAAGTGGCAAATTGGTCGGTGATGTTGAATTTAATACTGCAAGTAGCAAAGCATCACATATTACTCCTGTACCAGGTGGTGTTGGCCCTATGACTGTCGCCAGTTTAATTGAAAACACCTTAATTGCGTGTGAAACATTTAACCATTAATCAAAGTAAATTATGATCTAACACAATAAAAAGCTGACACCTGTGTCAGCTTTTTGCTATACTCGCGTTTATATTAATACCAAGTTGATTAAGTGACCTACTTTATACGCAGGTAAAATGGCCAAATATAAGGTATTTATTTTAATAATTAATTGTTCTAATTGTAAAATAAATAACGCAGTGGTTGGTGATTTTAACCAGTAGAAATAATCACTTAGTTTGTTAGATTAGTATAAGGCTTACCTTTTCTTTTACAAAGTAAAGTACAGAGCAAATTTCATTTTTATTTAAACAAGGCAAAAGCATTATTTATGAACATCATTGAACTTATCGGTTATATCCCTGCAATTATTTTTCCCGCAGCAACCTTAATACAATTAGTGTACTTACTAAAAACCAAATCAGCACAAGGCGTATCAGCCTCAACTTGGTTTGCGTTTGCTATTGGTAATTTATCTTTATATGTTTACACCGAAAAATATGATGCCTTACAATCAATTTTCGGTCAGCTAGTCACTGCCGTGATCCAGTTTTATATTGTCTTTTTGGTCTATAAATATCGTCGTAAAGCAAAAAATCAAGAACAAGCACTTGCTGCAAATGCTGTTATTTAATAGTAAATAACAGTTGGCGAATCGCTTTATTTCCATGATAATAAGTTTGTCTTTATATAATAATTATAATAAAAAGGTTAACTATGTCTAACGCTTCACCTAACGCTGCTACCAATAGTTCTTTATTTAAAAAACTCATTTCTTTGAGTTTAGTTAAACAAATAATCATTGCGATTATTTTAGGCGCAGTACTCGCGGTAATATCGCCAGAAACGGCCAATTCTTTTACACTATTAGGCAGTCTATTCGTTAGTGCACTAAAAGCAGTTGCGCCTATTTTAGTGCTGGTGTTGGTTGCTTCATCGATTGCCAATCAAAAAACGAATAGTGAAGCAGAATTAAAGCCTATTGTGCTACTTTATTTAATTGGCACCTTTAGTGCGGCTTTAGTAGCAGTATTAATGAGCTTTGCTTTTCCAACCACATTAACGTTAAACATAGCAGGCGCGGTAGCTAACCCCCCGCAAGGTTTAAGTGAAGTACTAAAAGCGTTAGCATTTAAAATTGTAGACAACCCAATCAATGCTATTGCTTCAGGTAATTATATCGGCATTTTAGCTTGGGGGTTGGGGCTTGGATTTACATTAAAAAAAGCCAATCAACCAACCAAAATAATGGTACATGATATAAGTGATGCCATTTCGACTATTGTTAAATTAGTAATACGTTTGGCTCCTTTAGGTATTTTTGGTTTGGTCGCAAATACGATTGCCACTACAGGATTTGGCGCATTAGGACAATTTAGTCATTTAGTTATTGTGCTAGTAAGTTCAATGCTGATCATCGCGCTTATTATCAATCCGTTAATTGTTTTTTTGGTAACCAAACAAAACCCTTACCCTTTAGTGTTTACCTGTTTGCGTGAGTCCGGCATTACTGCTTTTTTTACCCGTAGTTCAGCGGCTAATATCCCCGTAAATATGGCGCTTTGTAAAAAAT
>WGGB01000097.1 GCA_015491935.1 Alteromonadaceae bacterium | reverse complement strand
GCTCTGCCCATAAAAGCGTAGTTTCATCAATACCTGTGTCAGGGCCCGAAATACCGGTTAACACTAGATCGGGTTTAAAGTCATTAAATTGCTGTTGCAGAAAAGTGGAGGATTCCAGTTCAGCATTCGAAACTTCAACCCAGTCTAGTTGGCCTTTAAAGTTCACTAAAATAGAGGTTGCAGGTGCCTGGCATACAACTCGGCAACAAAAGTCTTTGTGTGAAATTAAGTCTGGCAATAATTTTTCAAAAGAGAGCGCAGTAGCAGGATCTCTAGCGGTAATAAGTAGGTTCAACAATTTCTATTTCCACTAAGGGTTAATCGGTTGAACTATCTCAAGTAGTTCAGAGCGATGCAGTCCTGACAGCTTATATAAAAATACGGGGTTTTACCACTCTCACTCCGATATTTTATTGTTTTTTTATAGGATAACCGTAATAATTAGCTTTTATTTTTATCGATTACTAAGGAAATTTTCATGTGCCCGTGTCAATGATCCGTAGGGCTTATTTTATAGTAGATAATGGCGCTAGAAGAATATCTTTATAGTTTTTCATGAAATTTCCTTTAAGAGGACGAAGCCTTCTGCATACTCACATCCAGCGGTTGCCCCTCTAAGTGTTGCAAGCGCTTTTAGATTCCTTATACTTCTTGGGAAAGGATGCTCTGCTATTTCACTATCAAACACTTTCATTATCTCAAGCTTTAGATCTATAAATTCTGTGATATCAACAAATACATTGGGTACAAAACTGTCTTCTTTTGTACTCGGTGCAAACTCAGTTTCACTAAGGGTTTCTAGCATATATATTTTTTTTATAAAAGGATATCTGAAAGATTTAGTACATGCATATGCAGCTTCAAATATTTTTCTGTGATCACTATGTACGTCTCCTTTAAACGGGAGGTAGATGATTGATGGTCTTATCTCATTAATAACTTTCGAAATGGATTCTATAAGTTCACTCATACTATACTCATCAACTCGCATAGTTGAAAGTTCAAGTTTATACGTAGAGTTAAAGTTATACATTTGAGTGACTTGTTCTATTTCTTCGTTTCTCCTCCCAACCACTTTTTTACTAAATCCTTCAGACTCTTTGACATCTGTAGCGATCAACCAATGGATCTCATTACCCCTAGCTTTATGTTTTAGTAGAGTACCACCACAGCCAAGGGTCTCATCGTCAGGATGTACTGCAACAACTAATACTATGTTTTTCATATCAACTTTACCTTTAACGGATCTTCAACTTTTGCTATCATAGAATTAAAATCTACTTCCATAATAATTTTATAGGACTTTACTGCACTATGTCCATCTCCATAGGAATTGTTTAGATTTTTTAAACTATTTTGAAAATCTTGTGATGTAGCGGTCTCAATACATTGACCAATTTCGTCAAAGCTGGTCCCACAAAAAAGTACATTTTTATCTGCATATCTTCCTGTCTGCCTAAGCCCTACATTTATAGCAGGAATTTTCATACTTGCTGCTTCGCATATTCCGGAAGAAGAATTACCAATAATAAAGTTTGAGTGCTTATAAATTGACATAAAAATATCTCTATCTAAGTTCTTATAAAAAATAAAATTTTTATTTCCTTTATATTTATCTATTACATTAAGTAATCTTTGATTCCCTGGATCAACATTTGGATAACTTACAAAAGTACTTATACCTCTCTGGTTTAAATTTTTTAATATATTTTCAAAATATATATCTACACTTTCCATTTCTTCAGTAAGAGGATGAAAAATCATTAAAGCAAAATCATTAAAATTATTTTTTATATCAAAATATTTTTTAAGTTTCATTTTTTCTAATGGTTTAAATTGAATAAACTTATCAAGCGAAATATTCCCTGTTACAAAAACTCGTTTAGTATCCTCACCCATATGAACTAGTCTTTTTTTATGTTCATCTAATGTGACAAAATGTGCGGTTGATAGTTTGGAAGTAGCGTGACGAATAGGGTTGTCGATATATCCGTCAGTAACATGATCTCCTGCAAAAAAATGGATAGTCGGTATATTTAAATATCCACCTATCATTGCATACATCAATACATCTTCTCTGTCCCCAGCATAGATCATTAGATCTGGATTGAATTTTGCAATAGTTTCTAAACTATTTTGAAGAAGTAAGCTAGCACTTTTTACTCTTGATAAGCCTGTGTCAGAGCTTAGAAGTGTTTCGATTTCTAATAATATATCAAAGTTATCTTTTTTTATTTGTTCTATGCTATAGCCAAAACTATGAGATAGGTGGGCTCCACTGACTATTATTTTAAAGTCTACATTTGGGTCTTCTTGTAATAAAAAGTAGAGTGATGACATAAGATCATAATCAGAACGAATAGAGGTGAACGCTAATATTTTTTTCATTTAAAACACATCCGACATAATTAAATCTTTTATAAATTCGACTCCTTCTAAAGTAGGGTCAAACAGTCTATAACCAAAAGTATAGTCAAAGTTTTTTTTATTTAAGTATTGATTAAACTCTTTATCAATCAACAGGTTATATTTATGTTCATTACCTAATTTTGAAAAATCATTATCAGTGTAAATAATATCCAACGTATCACCAATTTTTTTTAAAATAGTATTACCTTTATAAAAGTAATGTTGATTTGGTTTTTTTAATCGCCACTGCAGATTGTCCGTGTCTGATATATTAAAAGAGATTACATTAGGACGTGACTTACGTTTGATTTTTTGTAGTTCCGTAGATGTTAATTTAGCGACATATACTCTTTCCTCAAGGGTCCAATATAATCTTTTTTTGAAACCAGGAGCTGATTTTTTATTGGGGAACCCACATACGAGCTTATATCCTAATGCATTGGCTTTTTCATACACTTCTTCAGCCTGTGCCACAAAAATACCATACTTTCTATATGAAACATCTACCATAGTGGTCATAGAAAGAACTGTCTTTATAGGTTTTTGATCATATATGAAACCAATAGGAATCACAGCATAGTGTCCGACCAGTTTATCTTCATCAAAATAAAGTGATACAATCGGCTCTCCATTTGGATTATCTATATAAGCCCATTGCCAAAGTTGTTCATCAATAGTATCATTAAAACTATTTTTAAATAACTCAAATATTTGTGATTTATATTTTAATAATTCTTTCTTGCTATCAATCATGACTTTTTTAAACTCCAATGGAACATAAAGTTCAGCTTCTCCAATAGTCACAATTTTATTTTGAACCTTACATGTAGTTTTAAACTTTACTTTTCTTTTTATTATATCTACATTAGTTACTATTACAGTGGCAACTACAGTATCATTTATGTATATAGGTCTTTTGAAGTTTAAGGATTGAGATGTGTATACACACCCTTCACCAGGTATTTTAGTTCCAAACAGAGCAGAAAAATAAGATGCTGTCATCAAACCGTGTGCAATCCTTTTTTTATATTTAGAATTTTTTGCATATTCTTCATCTAAATGAACAGGATTTCGATCTCCAGAAACCCCAGCAAAAGCTTTTATATCTGCATCTGTTACTGTCTGAGAATAGCTGACTTGCATACCGACTTTAATCTGTTCCAAGGGGACTTTATTAAATACTAAGCTTGTTGACATTACTTTATCCTTTCTAACTATTTTTCTCATTAAGCAAGATGTGAGATGACATTCATCAGGAGTGACGGTTGCCAAATTGACTTCAGATGAACTCATCCACGTCATATTTTTTTTGAGCGACAGTGCCCACTATATTATCCCATCGCATAGGGCTTATTCCATTGCCAGGTCTTTTCACAGTTAAGTTATCTTCACTGAGAAGGTCTCCTTTTTGGATCATTTTACTGGCAACAACGGATTTTCTGGCCACACTAATATTGGGTTTTTCGCTCTTACTTGGCTTTTTTACACTTGAGCCAAGTGCCAGTTCAATGTTTCTTATGGCTTTGACCATTGCTATAAGTTCATCAGGCTCAAGACTTGCTTTATGATCAGGGCCTTCCATTGTGTTGTCTAATGTGAAGTGCTTTTCTATAACTGTCGCCCCCATAGCAACAGCAGCTATATCGATTTCTATACCCAGCGTATGATCACTGTAGCCATAAGGTACATTAAATGTATGCCCAATAGTCTGCATGGCTTTCAGGTTGACATCTTCCATCGGTGTGGGGTACATAGTGTTAGCATGTAAGATTGTAATGCTCTCTTTTGAAGTTCCTGCACCTATTAGAACATCTAAAGCATCTTCTATCTCACCTATGTCTGCCATACCTGTTGACAAAATGACTTGTTTGTTAAGTCTCCCTATATGTCTTAGGTAGGGTAAGTTTGTTATCTCACCGCTTGGAACTTTAAAAATATTCATACCAAGATCATTCAACATCTCTATACTGTCATGGTCAAAAGGGGTAGACAAAAACATAATGTTGTGTTTATTACAATACTCTATAAGTTCTTGGTGTGTAGTCACATCCAACTCCAGCTTTTTGAGCATGGCAAACTGACTATCGTCACTACCGTTCATATTCTCTTTTTGATAGGCCGCTTTAGAAGCATTTTTACTGACTAGTTTTTCTGCTTTAAAAGTTTGGAACTTAACGGCATCCGCACCTGCTTCTACTGCGGCATCAATAAGCGCTAAAGCTTGGTTAAGGTCGCCATTATGGTTCACTCCTGCTTCTGCGATAATAAAAGTTTTCATTTAAATTTCTTCAGTATAAGCTTTAACTGGAAAGCTTTTATAATCAAATACATATTGGTAGTCGTCCATTTTATAAATATGTTTTGACTTTAAACTAAAGTCATTTTTCGTATCTTTTTTATCATTTTCAATCATCTTAAGCTTAGAGTAAGCTTTATCAAACAAGGTAAGCATTGATAAATTCATGCCATGATTTATATTTTTAACATATACGCCATCAACATCCTCTTTGCCCAATACTTCCATATGTACATTTAAACCTAGGCTAGTCATTTTTTTAGCCATATTAACCTTCTGTTCCGTTGATGCAATGTTATCGCTCTCTGCATGTACAAAATAATAATAAGTTTTAAGCCCCTTAGAAAACATTTCTTCAAGTTGTCCACTAGAAAAGTTACGAATTTCATACCGATTAGCATCAAAAGAATTTGTTAGTCCTTTTTGAAAAACCCAGGCCGAACGAACATAAAAGCCTGTCGTAATATTGCTATGCAGTTTAAGGCTCAACTCACAAGCACCTACTTCTCGTCCAACAATGTAGGTTAAATGAGGACTTGCCCAAGATGAATTATCAAATACTGCCCTAAAAGTATTAGGGGCTATTTTAGTTGCCATATTCGCAATATAACCACCATAAGACGAGCCTATTAAAATAACATTTTCAGCTGGAATATTTGGGTTGTTTAACAGCACATGTTCCACCGCATTAATAATATCTAAGGCTTGCAAAACACCTGCATTTTGATATTCATTTTTTCCGGGTAGAAGGGTTGCAGAAATTTTAGCCTGCTGGTTAGTATCCGCTAAATATTTATTTAATATCTGCACACCTTCTGCAACGGTAGAACCCTGGAAAGGTTGTTTGTGAGCTAAAAATAGCTTTTCAATTTGTGCAATATCTTCCGCTTCATAATGAATTGAACTTTCATCAGTATTACGACTAAATTTACAATGGTAATCTACTGAAATAGCAGTCAGGCTATATTTTTCGGCTATTTTTTGACAAAAAACTTCTGCGTAGTTTCCTGATAAGTCTTTTCCAAAACCGGGGATATAGACCACTAAACCCACTGATTTCTTAGCTGGCTCTACCATGCTGTAAGTTGTTTCTCGTTTATGATTAGCAAAACCTAACTCAAAATCAGCTGTCGTTTTATATTTTATTTCACTTTCAGTCAATGACATAATTTTACCTTTAAATTAAAGAGATTTAACCCATTTAGCTGGGTTACCGACATAGACACCACTTTCATGGATGTCTTTCACCACCACCGAACCTGCGCCAATCACAACTTCATCACAAATAGTCAAGCCTTGAATCACCACCGCCCCGCTACCAATCAAACATTTATGACCTATTTCAACATCACCATTAATAATGGATCCCGTTGAAATATGACAAAAGTCACCAATCATCGCACCATGTTCTACCAGAGCATGATTATTAATAATAGTATTACAACCAATTTCCACAAAATGATTAATAAAACATTGGTGTAAAACAACAACGCCTTCCGCTAAAGTTGCACTAGATGCAACACGGGAACTATTAGAAACCAAAGTAGGTAATTGACCACCAAATTGTTTGACATGCTTATAAAGCATTTCACGAACCAGAGCGCTTTTAAGCTGTCCAACAGTAATAATACAACATGGCGTTTGTTTAAGCAGTTGCTCTAATTGGTCATCTGTTCCTATCACAGGATAGCCCAGTAAGCCGGTGCTGTTAGAGTCATGCGCTTCAATAATACCCACTATGTGATGGGTTTGATTATTTTCAATCACATCAATCACCGAGGCACAATGTCCACCGCCACCTAGTAATAAAACAGGGGTTTTATCTTTAGTCATTTTTTTCTCCCGCAGGGCAGCGAATACCACTTGGAATATTGACAAGGCGTTCAGCTAAAAATTCAGTAATCGGCATGGCGGTTCTAATTTCATCTTCATAAATAGCCAGTTGGTGCATGGGTGTCCATAAAGGCCTAGCTTGAATGGATTGTTCGCAAGCTAATTTAAGGAAACTATCTCGCTCTGTTTGGGTTTCAAACAATACTGCATTTAACCAATAATTAGGTTGTTGATTTTCGGGCGAAGGAATAGAGACCACCCCTGGCGATTTTTGGGTTTCAAATAAGTATTGCTTCGCTAGCAATCTTTTTTCAATTAAAAAGCCATTTAACTTTTGAAGTTGCGCGACGCCTAAAGCAGCGTTTAAATTTGGCATGCGTAGGTTATAACCAATTTCATCATGCTCAAATAACCAAGCGTGTGGTACTTTTGCCGTGGTGCTTAGGTGCTTTGCTTGCTTTGCTAGGGCATCATCATTCGTAATGAGCATGCCCCCGCCCCCAGTAGTTAAAATTTTATTGCCGTTAAAACTAAAGACCCCAAAATCACCAAAGGTGCCGCTATGTTGACCTGCTATAAAACTGCCCAGGCTTTCTGCGGCATCTTCAACAATATTTATATTGTATTGTTTACACAAGGCGATTATTTCAGGCATGTCTGCACAAAACCCTAGTGTATGCATTGGCACGCAAGCGGCAACACGGCGTTGTGTTTGAGTATGAAATGTTTGACCATTTTCTGAATAGGTTTGGGTAGTTAAAAAGGCTTTTAAATCATCAGCTGACAAGCTTAAATTATTTTCATCGACATCAATAAAAATAGGATTAGCCTCAATCATCCGGATGGCATTGGCCGTAGCGATAAAGGTTAAAGATTGGGTAATCACTAAGTCATTAGCTTGCACGCCTAGTGTTTTTAACGCTAGGTATAAACCCATTGTACCGTTCACAACGGCAATGGCATGCTTTGCGCCCGTATAGTCGGCTATTTTTTGTTCAAACTCGGTGACATAAGCGCCCACTGAAGAAACGAAGGTAGAATCAATACAATCTCCCACTAAGTTCTTTTCGGTTTCATCGAAGCAGGGGGCATGCAAAGGAATCAATTCATCAGTTTGATAATGTGTACGAATGAGGTCTAACAACCCCTGTCCGGTTGGGGCTTGGCTAGACATTGTAAATATCGGCCTTGTAACGTTTTAAATTTTCTGGCTTAGTAAACCATTCAATTGTGGCTTCTAAACCTTGTTCTATATTGTATTTTGGCTCAAAGTTAGTCAGGTCTTTAATTAACGTATTGTCACACCACAGTCTAAATACTTCTGAATCTTTAGGGCGTAGACGCTGTTCATCTGTGACAAAGTTCACATCAGAATGCATAATCTTTTTAATTAAGTTCAGCGTATCTTGTACTGAAATTTCAAAGTTGGATCCAATATTAATGGTTTGCCCAATCGCTTGCTCTGCTTCAGCAATTGCCATCATGCCTGCACAGGTATCAGAAACGTAGTTGAAATCTCGTGTTGGCGAAGTATCACCCAGCTTAATTTCTTTAGCACCCTTCGCTATTTGACTAATCATGGTTGGAATTACTGCACGTGCTGACTGCCTTGGGCCGTATGTATTAAAAGGTCTGGCAATACAAACGGGCATTTCAAAAGCATTGTAGTAAGACATGGCCATGGCATCGGCACCAATTTTACTGGCGCTGTAAGGTGATTGAGGCTGTGGCGGATGCTTTTCATCAATCGGAACGTATTGTGCCGTGCCATAAATTTCTGAGGTTGAGGTATGCATTAACCGCTGAACACCATTTTCTAAACAGGCCTGCGCAATATTTAAAGTGCCATTTACATTGGTTTCTACATAAGAATTAGGGGCTACATACGAATAAGGAATGGCAATTAAGGCGGCTAAATGAAAAACGGTATGACAGTCTTTGGTAATGACTTTACAGTAAAAAGGATCGCGAACATCACCGCTAACCACTTCAATTTCTTTTAAATAAGGAGACTGCTCTAACCAGCCCCAGTCGTTAAAGGAATTGTACAAGGCCAATGCACGTACCTTCGCCCCTGCTTCAACTAAGGCTTCACATAAATGTGAACCAATGAAACCATCTGCACCGGTTACTAAAACCTGCTTGCCTTGCCAGTAAGATGATGCCATATTGCTTCCTTATTTAAAGTTGTTCTGTCTACTTAATATTTGGAATGAGCTTCCATTGGAATATTAAGTAAATCTGTATATTTTGTATCTGCTTTAAGCACCTTGTCTAAATAAGCGCGTGTTTCAGCTGATTTATGATCAAACCTTAGCTTTTTATAAACTTGCTTAGGGTTCATGCTGTTCACTTTAGAGACCGCTTTTTCAGGTGTCTTACCAAATAATGATAACACCGTACTTAGACCCCCATTATAGGAAGAAATCGTCATCATTTCTTTGATTTTTTTATTCTCTACCTCAGACAGGTAATCGTTGGTAAGTAAACTTAAATAAGCTGTTCCCATTCGAATATTATTTTCAGAATTCAATAGCTCTGTTGGAGAGGGTTGACCAGACTTTTCATCCACTAAGTTATAAACATCTTTACCTGCTGAACTGGCCTTTAACTGCATTAAGCCAATCGCATTTGATTTGCTAACTGCTTTCGCATTAAAACCACTTTCTGTTTCCATAATGGCATAGACCAAAGAAGGTTTAATATCATATTTCTTTGCATAATTTTCTACCCAAGACTGATAATCTCTCGCGGGGCCTGTTAAATCTGACTGTATCAGAGGAATATGCAGTAAAACGAAGTCCCCTTCTTCATCTGAAAAATTTTCAGCCATATTGGCTAATAAAAAGTTAGCATAGCGATAAGCTTGCTTAGGATAGCGAATAGGATGATTATTTTCATCGGCTATTTTTTTATAAAAATAAGGCGTTTCTTTGAAGTTAAACCGCTCATCACTTAATAGGTTTTGTTCACGATATGGTGCTTTCGAGAGTAAAACACGCACAATGGCTTGTTTGATATTTTTAGAAGAAGCCACTTTTTTAGGAAATTCAATAATCAACTCATCTTCATAAATAACCAGAGACGGTAAACTATTCTGTTGTGCACCTGAACTTTTATGAATGCCTTGGCTGACTGTATTCACTTGCATAGATGGACGTTTATTTGTTGTTTTATTTTTTGGATTTGACTTGAAACCTGAATCCTCATGGTTTTCAAGCTCTATTAATCCTTCTGATAATGCCTGCTCCAATGAATTGACTATTTTTAAAGGTCTTTTCGATTCAACCACCACAATAGAACGAATGCCGGATACGGAATGAGCAGGCACGACCACTTCATCTTCTATTAAATTTGACACCATAAATAGACTATTTTTAGCATACATCAACCCGCCACTGACTAACACCAGTAGCAATACGGAAATGCTCATTGAAAATAATATTTTTTGGCTAGATGTCATTTTTCTGTCAATACAACTTAAATAGAGGTTATTTAATGATGATATAGCACAGATGAAGCCAACTTCTGTTGGCTTAACATGAAAGTATTTTTAATACTAAGTGAAGTTAACGCAGGTATTTAAACAAGCTTAAATCTTGTACTCTGGTAAAAATTTTCTGTGCCATTTCTAGCGCAGTCTTATCTCGAGTAAATTGAGCTATTCCCGCGGTGATATCTTGGTCTTCAAGGGTAGAACGGTGCTCTTTTAAAGAGATACTAAAAGATTGCCCTGCATCATACTGAGTGGTAATTCTATTCTGACGCCCCCCTATTTCAGCCAACTGCTTAGACATATCTTTAATACCATTCAATAAGTCAGTACCAATAGCTGCTGAAGGCTGTAAGCCTTGGTCTAAGCTATCTTTTAACTGAACTAATACATTAATTAAAGAGGGATCAACCCCTGCAGGTAATGATGTAGCGGAACTGATACCAAATACAGCCCCTCCATTATCGGTAATACGCACACGACTTGGATCGCCGTTATTGTCAGGTGACAATTTATTACTTGAATCAAATCCAATTTGAACAAAACGCGAACCAAAATTGGCTTTCTCATCATAAGCTGCACCGGCATTTACATTACCAATATAAGCAAAATATTTATTACCTGGCTGTAAAGAACCTGAGTTGCCAGTATCTTCTACAAAGGCTTTGGCATCATTCACATTATTACC
>WGGB01000096.1 GCA_015491935.1 Alteromonadaceae bacterium | reverse complement strand
TAGTTATACCAATCCGCATAAATATTTGCTCACCCTTGCTGGTTAAAACTAACAATAGCTGCGTTGCTTTCAATCGCAATAGCCAGCTATTACTCAATCAAGCGCCTTGCTCTTGCTAATTTTTTCTGCGCAATTATTGGTGATTCAATAGGGAATGAAGTATCGCCAATCGAATCAAAACCATCGCTAATGTTATTCGCTAACTTAATAAGCGTGCGGCGAGCATCATGTTTAAATATGGGCTTGAATTGCGTTGTGATGAAGTATTTTTTCTCTACGTTGTCATACGCCATATTCTCAGGCGCATTGTCTTTGTAGAACTTTAAATCTCGGGTTGCTGCGGCTAGGCCTAATTCGAAATGGCTGACTATTTCACTGCGAGTTACCATATCAGTAAAATAGAGCTTAAAGTCGATATAAGCTAAGCGCATCTTCTGTGCAAAACTAAATTCGTCCATTCGATAAATATGATTCTATTGACATTTTCCATTCGAGTTAAAATAGCATGTCTCATTATAAGTTAGACAGCAAATAGATTTTATGCTTTAGTGTTGATATAGATCATCATTATTTAAAAGCTCAAATTTATGTGTCATCAAAACGCTAATTCTTCAGTAAAAAAAACATACTAATGTAGCCGAACTTGAACATTAAAAATCGTTAACCTATCAACCAAAACTTGCCGATATAACGCACTCTTTTTGTATCTAGGTCAGTAACTTTAAAATATGAAGTTGCTGTTATTTCATAATAACAGTAAATCATAAGATTTTTCATCTATTGAAATACATTTTTGTTCCAGCATATTCCATTGTATATTCGAGTATGCATTTTCTGTTATTTGTGTAAAAATCAACTCTTCTTTAATTCGATTTTCAACAAATATTTTTTCTATGCTTATACCGTCAAACTATTTTTTATATCAACAATTGGCTCATGCGCATCAATAATAACCGTGTCATTTTGGCTATATCCCCAACTACCTGATATTGGCAACTTTTGTTGTGAATAAAAGTCATTTCGAACACTTTTCTTGGTGGTTTTCTTGAGTTAATTCTAGGTTGAGGTATTTTACAAGGCATAAAGTCACCATAAAAAACTAATTAATCATCGACAACATTAACGTACTGTTTCTCACCCAATTGATGGCAACACCTAACACCGGCTTTGATAATTTGGTGTATTGGGCATAAGTTAATAATTGAGGTAAATGGTGTTTAAATTGTTCTATGTTGGTCGTTAATAATCACTAAAACCTAAAAAGCAAAATAATTACTCACGTTAAAACCAAACTCTTTTTGAATAATTTCTGAAATTGTTAGTTTGTTGACTTCTTCAACAAAACACCCTGCTTCTGAATACCTACCTAATTGATTTCCACGCAAAAATAGAAATACGTCGTCAACAATCATTGAAAATCGTAAGCTTTTAGAAAATGGATAGTCAATAGCAGAAGAATAACGCGACTTTATTTGGTCATAAATTTCCAGTTCAGTACGAGGTATCGTATTAATTTCTAACTGAAGGCTTTCTTTTCCTTGTTTTTCATGAAATACCCTTATCCAATTATTCTTAATTTCAGTACGATATTTCATGCCGTAACTTTCAAATTGTACATCTTCGTTAGAAGGTAATAAACGAATGGTTGGCCAACCATTGCCAACATCAGCGAAATAAGTATGTTTATCAATGTTTATTCTTACTAATCGATGTATTTCCTTTCCGCCAATATAAGCTGTATGTAAGAAAGCTTTAACCTTCATAATTCGTAAATCTGAAAGAAAAGCTAATGTTTTGTCTGAACATGTTCCGCCAGGAATTGATGCTGTTGTAGGAGAACCATAAAGTAAATTTAAGTTGTGAAATGGCACTGTACAGAAATGCTTCAGGAGCAAATTCTCAATTTCAGCAATCATCTATGGGTCTCTCTTCTAACATCTATAGCTGCATCGAATACAGGATAAGAATAAAAATAGCTTTGTGTTGGATCAAAATTGAAATACTGTTTCCATATAGCCAGTAATTCTTCGCGCTCGCTTCGAGCATTTCGCTTTAGATATCTAACAACCATAGCTCTGATACCACTGCCAACATCACACGATGTTTTTTTTCGATATAATATTTCTTTAGGTAACATTCCCTCAAATGCTTTCCTTAATGCAAACTTATTTATGTCGTTAGCGTATAACTGAGAGAAACTCATTCGGTCGCTTATACTCGTTACGATCGAATCAAGAAAAGGGCAGCGAGGTTCAACTCCATTTGACATACAGGCTAAATCTAGTCGCCTTAATTCCGTATATGTCATGTCTTGAATTAGAGTTTCACGCGTTTCACACCAAGGATCGTGTTCCGTGAACTGATGATATCCCCCAAAAAACTCATCAGCACCCTCACCAGTTAGAACAATCTTAATGTCTAAATTTTTTGCTGCTCTCGCCAACAAATATGTTGCCAATCCATTACTGATAATCGATGGGTTATAACTTTCTGTGGCATAGACTGTTTGATTGATTAAGTATGGCAATTCTTCATCATTGGGAAGTGGCACGAAAATCAAGTTTGTTAACTTGAGATAATTAGCAACTGTTTGTGCCGCAACAAAATCATTTGATGATGTATCACCAAGGGTGAAATACATGACATCATCTCTTATTTTTGAAGTAAGACTCGCTATAATTGAACTATCGAGACCACCACTAAGAAAAACACCTACAGACTGGTTAATTGGTGGTAGGCGTTTATTGACACTTTGAGCTAAATTTTCCACTAAATTCATATTACTAATTTTGGGAGAATGCTTTTTTATTGTAGTAACTTCAGCAGTTAAAAGATCTACCGTTGAAATGCCCTTCGGTAACGCTTTGAACCATTCAACTGAATCAACAGATTTTAGCTCACTTGATATAAAAATCATGCTGTTGGATACACCAACAAACAGTGGTTTTTTGCCCATTGCATCACGCAAACATATCGCTTTTGTTCTTGTTGGGTTTATAAGTACTGCCGAGTAAAAACCATCGAGTTCTTTAACAATCTGTTCTTTAATCTTCAAATACAGAGGAAGAATTATCTTCGTATCACAATTACTGGCATTGAGTAGATGCTTTTTTGTCAACGCTTGATAATTGTATATCTCCCCATTCACAACTGAAAGCCAGCCTAGATGCTCAAAAGGCTGTTGTCCTTCAACCTGATCGCCATTAATTGCTAGTCGTTGAAACCCAACGGCTATGTTTTGACCAGTATAAATACGTTGCTCATCAGGACCTCGATGCTTGAGCTTATAAATCGACTCTGAAATTAGCTTCTCACAGCACTTCCCTGCTAGTACTATAAAACCACACATCTAGTTAATGCCAACTAGAGTTAATGTTTTATTATTATCGCAACCAAGTTCGTTTCTCACCTGCATTAAAAGTTGGCCAAGTCTATTTTGGCCGGTACCGTCCCCAGGATCACCCCAAAAATTATCATTATTGGTCAATTCAATGAGTTCTCTCTCACCTGAGCTTAATAATTTTTTAGTTAAATTTGGGTGTTGAGAAAATTTTGCTCGCAATGCTTGTAACATGATCGACTCTTTTATAGTTTCCCAGTCAGATCTCGTGGCCGATTCAGGTACCTTGTACGCTTTGTACTTTGCTAACATAGGGGTTTGCGCGCAGCGTATAAGCTCTTGTTGACACTTAGATTTAAATTTTTGTGCCTGGTAATAATGCTCTGTAGTTGGCCAGATAACACCATTTATAAATACAGCATGTCGTGAAAAATTTGATAATTCTCCCCAAGGTTGATCAGAATGATAAAAGAATATGGGCTCCGATTTATTCAAATTATGTTCTAGGGGTAACATATGACCCAGTTTTTGGTTTTTACTGTGCAGATACGCCCTATTCTCTGGCCTAACATTTGGGTGAGTATTTACCATGGTGGTTTGAATACCACGCTGGTTTAAATACCGATGTTTTCTAGGATTGTTTGATACTAAACGAACCGTACTTATATTTAACATTTTTAAAAGAGATACTGCCTCACTATAGGTACGAATATCTTGTTTCAATCCAAGTATTTCAAAAGATTCTGCTGTATCAACCTGCTTGATCTCCATTGTGCGTACCGCTTTTATTTTTAGTGATAAGCCATGTCCGCGACCTTCTTGTTGCTGGTAAACAATGATTCCTTTACCTTCCAAGGCAATGCTTTTCATCGTTTCCATTAATTGATCAGCACAATCGCAATCTAGGGCACCGAATACTTCTGAGGCACGACAAGATGAATGTATTCTAAAAATTGGTTGTTTCCCTTGTGAGTGAATATCCCCCATTGATATCACACTAATGTCATCATTGGTTGTGTCATACATACGAAATTCACCCATGGGAGTAGGTAAACCGCACCAGTTATCAAATTGTAATTTCATTTATTTTATCTTGTTCTTCATCGTCAACTAATTCTGCCAAATTATTATGTTTTATTACATCACTATATGCTTCAGTATATTTGGTTATCTGTTTCAAAAAATGGAATACATAATGTTGGCTGAATTCTTCAATGGTAGCCTTAATATCATCGAATGCGGTTATCGAAAACTCTGTCTCTATGCAGCTGGTAAGAGGAATTAATTCATTGGAAAAACAGCTATTAGCCAATACTTTGGCTAAGCCATTGATACGGTATAAGCTCTGCTTCAAAGAAAATATTCGTTTTGCCATATACTCCATGGATTTTTGGTAAATTTGTTCTTTTTCAATGGTCGTAAAACTTAGTCGGTGTTCTGGATTTTCGTTTAAAAAATCTGTTAATCCGGCATATAAAGCCGAACCAACGATTTCTCCATTAACTTTATCTTTATTTAACGTTTGGCAAGCTGACGAACGGCCAACATGATAAATTGGAAAAGCAACCGATTTAATAGTCATACGTCTGTAGAATCTATTTATAATTGCCCAAATCATATCTGATCGCCTTGCTTCTTTTCCATTTAACGTAGGAATTAAATTAGGTGTGCAAAGTATTGCCTTGTAATTTAAGATGAAAGTACATCCGCCACGATTGACAGAATCTTTGGCTTCCATAACAGGATTTCGACACTTTGGGGCAATGATTGTACGTGTTAATGGTATGCCATTCAAAATACCTAAAGCACCTGTGATAAGCCTAGCGCGAGCTTCTCTAACCGTTTCAAATGGATAGCTTGGTTCGAGCCAAAGAGGGGACTCTAAATGTGCAGTATGCTTGCGCGATAAATCGTAATAGTAATCTGAAAACCGCTCGCGTATTACATTATTCTCGTGAGAACGATTAGGCAAAATCATGTGCTCAGGTAATTTATAAAGCCAAGTTAAATTATGAGCTAAATCCATTAGCTGAACCCGTAGCCCATTAAGAGGAGGGTTAGGTGATGAACCTTCGTATGCGCCTAAAACAACATCGACACCTTGCTCACGAAAAGCAGGAAGCCATCCAATATATTTACAAGCTCTTCTATCCAAACGCATATCATCATCGAGTATCCAACCTATTGAGCCAGAGGAGTTTGCCAGTTGAACGCCTAGATAACGTTGAAGCATGGTTCGCGCGAAAGCGATACCAACTTGCCCTTTTGACCTATTTTTAATATTTGCCCCAAAATAGCCCGAACTAGCATCTTCTTGCTGCCTTTTTTCTGAAATGAAATTAATACTTATCCAAGATTCTATTTTTGGTTCAATGAGCACTTCAAATTCTGATGGGTCACGACCATTGCATAACACCATAACTGATAAAGATTTAATGCTAGGGTGCTCGTTTAGCACACGAAGACTATTCAATAATGGTATCAGTACAAAAGGATCAGCTGATATTACGCCAATAATAAATTCAAAGGGTAAATGGTCAGGAGCTTTTTCTAGACATGTATTCGAAAAAGTCGATTTATCAATAGGGTAATCAAGTTTTGCACGAAACTGTTCAAATCCCTTAAGTTCTGGGAGATTATGATTAGTTAACGATTGACGCATCAGATCATTTAAATTTTCTTTGTCCGCATACCAACATGATAGGTATGCACGCCTAACCATGTGCTCAAATCCAAGTTCATTCCAAGGTCGAATATCTGAACCATAATCTATGAGTTTTACTTCAGTAGCCGTAACAATAAGGTTTTTGGGGTGAATATTGTTACAAACAACACCAGCTTGTGTGCAACCATTGATGAGGCCAATTAATAAGTTCTCGTTACTGCCTTGGTACTCAACACTCTCTTCGAATGGATAAGTGATAATAACCCAAGTGCCATCTCGAATAACGGAGTGTAATGGATAAAGTCCTTGAATGTTTTTCCACTGGCGGCCATTGTCTCTTAGAAACTTGAATTGGGCATCGGGTGTACGAGTATTCCAATAATCAATACTCTTATAAACGGTACAACCGTCAGTAAAAACAATAGCTTCAGATCCTGAGCCTAATAATTTTAATTTTTTAACTAGAAAATTTTGGGTAATGCGGTGCTTTGCTGAAACAAGGCGTTCTTGGTGAATATGTTCTTTGATTGATTGCAAATTATCTTGACCGAATTTCCGCTTAGGTAAAGCCGGGAACATGCAACTGGATAGATAGCTTTTAGTATCGTGAAAAAATTCAAAATCTACTTCACACAGATTTTCTATATAGTAAATTTCGCTTCCGGGTCGAAGGTTTGCAACTTGAATACTGTATTCTTTTAAACATAATTGTGCTTGAACTGGAAAACAGCCAACCCCTAGATCTCGCAACGTTTTCGAAGCTTTCTGATGTATTGGATCGTCTTGCACATGAAAAACAACATCTAAACTGACTAAATCATAATTTCGGAAATATTGAAATATTCCAACCAGATTTTCTAATAATCTTACATTTACTGCAGAACATATAGCTAGAACGATGGCCGTGTTAGCATTTAAGGTATTCGAAGGACTTGCTTCTGTCTTGGGTATTTGCCAATTAAATAGCTCTTTTGCTCTTTGTGAAAAAGCGGACTTTTGTTGCTCAGTCATTCTACCTTGGTATTTTTTCCAAAAAGCGGTTAAACCTGAGATCTTTGCATTAGATCCTGAAGTGCTTAGCCTAACCCTATTTGTCTCAGCGTAGTGATGAACCAAAAACTGATGGATAGTTCGATAGCGAATTGTATCTAACTCGGCTAGTCGAATACAAAGATCGCGGTCAGTTGAACTGGATAATGATTCATCAAAACAGCCTGCTTGAAGAAAAGTAGTTAAGCGTAGAAAGAGGTTAGAACCTTGTATACCCGGATTACCAACCAAAAATGGGGAAACGGAGAGAACTTCAGGAGCCAAGTTTTGGTGCGAAATATCAGAGTTGTCTTCAAAGCGGTTTATACCACACGCAACCATGTCTAAGTTATATTTGTGAACAGTGTTTACACATGTTTCTAAATAATTGGGTTGCCATTCGTCATCATCATCTAAGAACGCAACAAAAACGTGCTCAGGAAAATCAATCTTAGTAAGTAAAACGTCAATTGCACTATTCCAGCATCCGCTTGCTCCCGGTGTCCTATTATTTTTTAAATATAAAATCTGACATTTTTTTATTTGTAACTGATTAACAACGGCCTGATTTTTTTTGATTTTTGGCGCATCTGAGTCGTCACTAACTAATAAAAAATCTGGGGTTATAGTTTGATTTTGAATAGAGAGTAATGAGCGATTTTTGAGTAGGTTTCTTCGATTTTTAGTGGCAACAATTACTGCTAATTGCAATGTAGACAACAATTTATTCTATTCCTTAAATTTTTTAGTAATATCATTCTGTTTAGCAATTGTTTTGAAAACCATTTCCTAAGATATATGTTTAGCTCAACAGATTAATACATTATCAATTCCAGCAGTCTAAGCTTGTTTTTTTACGATCTAACTCGCAATAAGTTAATCTGATACTTATGGCCATTTAGGAGGGTAATGGCGCACCTTGCAGGAGTCGAACCTGCGGCCTCGTCCTCCGGAGGGACGCGCTCTATCCAGCTGAGCTAAAGGTGCTGTGTATTAATTGCCTATATTTTGACTATTACTCTCTGTAACCAAATAACCTTTGACCTGAAGGATCGAGTTCTATCCAGCTGAGTTATGGGTGAAAATTAAGAGACCAGCATTTTATAAAAAGCCAAGGGTGAATACCAGAACTTAATCACAAATATTTTGATTTACACAATATACCTAACAAAGTTTATTATTAGGTACTTACGCTTAGTATTCCTTGTCAAGAAATGTCACATGAGGAGGTTAAAAAAATATCAATATCGTAATTAATTTTTATGCTATAGAAAGCAAAAGCTAGTACAGTTAATGAATTTTATACATTAATTCGTTTAAACCAATGATAAGTTTTATCAAGCCAAATTTCATCTACATTGCGTAGAGTATGTAATGTGGGTCTAAAACATAGAATTTCTTTTATTAACAAGCTTTGCAGCAGTGTTGGTTCTTTATTACCTATGAGTTGATGTAAATTATTTTGTAGTGATGTACGTTGTGACAGAAAGTGTTTACCAAGATTTAAACATATGTCATCTTTATTTTTAATTTCTGACCATAAAATTTGCATTAATTTTACTTCAAAATAAGCAGGTGAAGCTGTGTATGCTCGTAGTATGGATGATAATTTTTGACAGAAAATGACTTGTTCGTCTAAAAAATTTTCAACACAATCCAACGATTTATTGAGCTGCTTTAAGTTGGTTTCTACTGATGATAGCTGTTGGGGTAGCAAATTTTTTATAATTTTAAAATGTTGTTCAATATAAGTAACTCTAATATCAACATAAGAAATATCGAGTGGATTGGTTTCCCCCATATAAAAGTGATGATCTTCTATATCATGTAATAAATAACAGGTATCGAATGCTGAATTAGATCTTCTATGATCGTCCCAATTTCCATACAAAAACTTTTTTTCTTTTCTACAAGTAGCTGTGCATAAAATTTGCTCAGTTTTATCGTAACAGATTACAGAAACCTCAAATTCAGCATCTTTTGTTAATTCATTATTATTTATAAAGTTATCCCTAAGGTTTTCCTGCCTTTGGTCAAATAATGATTGTAAAAGCACTACTTCGCTTTGAACGTGATTAAGCTTTCTGTTGAGTAGTTCCATTCTTGAATATCTTAAGGTCATTTTTTTACTCCAGAATGAAATAAAGTGATATATTAAGGTATATTTGCGACAAAATGTGACGTAAGGTGAGCTTACTAAACTGCGGATCAATTAAATGCGCTGGTTATGAGATATCAGACTAATCTTTATATTGGACAAGATTAAATGTTGCGACATAATAGGACGTTCGTTGTGGTGATCTAAACCACTTACATCATCGTAATTTTTCACTTAGTATTTAAAAGACATAATTTATGCCAGCTAGAAAAATAAAATCATTAACTCGGGTATTGGCAATGCTTAAGTGTATTCCTGTATCTCCAAAATTTTTAACTACAACCCAAATTCATGCCCACCTTAAATTAATTGATCCTGATATCAGTATTCGAACCGTGCAACGTGATTTAATGGAATTAACTAGCATTATGGGGCTAGAGTTTGGAGAATCACCAGAAGGGTACAAATGGTCATTTGCATTTGATTCTCCAAACCAATTTATTCCAGCAATCTCAAAAGAAGAAGCACTAACGCTAAAACTTGTTCAGCAGCATTTACAAGCTTATTTGCCAAGTTATGTTTTTCAACGATTAACTGCTTTATTTAAAAAATCAGAGCAAGTGTTAAAAAATCATCCTGAGACTGAAAATTGGTCAAATCTAGTTCGGCCTATGCCACAAGCGTTACCTTTTATGCCTCTAGAAATTAACCAAGAACATATTGACGTTATATATCAAGCATTAATGGAAAAATCATGGTTATCCATTAAATATGGCGCTAAAGATAAATATTATAAAATTAAGCCATTAGGGGTGATCATTCGAGAGTCAAAGCTGGTGCTGGTATGTCAATACGAGGGATTTGATAATATACGAAATATATTAATTCACCGTATTAAATCAGCTGAACGATTATCTGAAACTTTTAGTAGCAGTTTTTCGCTGACTAAATACATTAATAAGCAAGCGGCAGCCGTATTATTAAATAAAGAAAAAATTGACTTAGAGTTTGAAGCTAAAGGCTATGTTAAACAATTACTCAGTGAAAGTTTGCTTGATGAATCTCAAGTTATTACTACGATTTCAAATGATTGGATCAATGTAAAATTAACCATTCCGCATACGGTAGAACTAGAAAATTGGCTTTTAAGCCAATTACATAATATTCGCTTACTTGCTCCGACAACTATAAAACAACGGGTGTTAACTAAAGTAAAACAAGCATTAGCCATAAATAATGAAATATAGCGATCTATTTTGTCGCTAATGCTCGCTAACATAATATTATCGTTATAAAGTGATAGATGATATTGGTGTATGCGTTTTCAAGAAATATTTCAGTATTTTAATTTAGCCAGTAGTTCTAATTTAACCTTATTGCCTAAATTTGCTAGAGATTTAATAGAAATTCACCGTATAGAATGTTTAAGAAAACAAAATAGGTTAAATAGTACAGATAAAATTGTAGCACTTGGTGATCATTCTATATGGCCAGAACGGAAAATAGTCATGATCGGGGATTTTCCGTATTTTACAGCTGAGTCTTACCCTAATATTTCTTTAACGGCAATTGACCCTGTTTATGATCACATCATTGCTTTTAACATGAATATTTCGCAGTTTGGTTTGAATAAATCAATGACAGCATCGGAATGTTATCTTCATCAATATAGTACTACGGGTAAAGAAAATTTACGCACCAACAGGCATAAAAGTAGAGTTAACGGATCAGCAATTTAATTTTGCCAAGTTATTTATTGAAAGTTATTTAATTAATTTTCAGCTTGTTCAATGTAACATGAGGAGTATAAACAAGCATGAACATGAATAATTTAACGGAAGATGAGTTGAAACAAGCTAAAGTAGGTATATTTTGGTTTTATAAACAAACTATTATTGCGAAAATCCATGAAATTGATTTAAGCATTGCTGATGAATTAGGTTTGATTGATTCACCCTTTCAACATATTCAGGAGTGGGAGAAAAACCATATTTATTTGTCATCCTTTCCAGAATTATTAGGTAGTGAATATCAAGAGTACCCACGTGGTAGAGTTGTGTTTAACGCTGCAAAGCGCAAGTTTCGAGTGATTTTAGATAAAAATTTATTCACTAAACAGTATATACAGCAAATTAATAATGCTTTTAATTTAATACAATATGATGTGGAATATTTTTCAGATCCTCATTATAAGGTGTTTAACGCATGATTACTTTAACTAAGATCTGATGTATGTATTTGAAATAGCGTTAGAAATAAGATAAAAAAACAAAATAAATTGGTTGGATAGGGAAAGATGAAAGTACTTAGTAAATCGCAAATCATGCGTGGTCTACAATGTGAAAAATCTTTGTGGTTAAGAACACATAAACCTGAAGAACAGCAAGTTTCCAATAAAGTGGCAGGACGATTTGAACAAGGAACATCAATTGGAGAGTTAGCACAACAACTGTTTCCAGGTGGTACGCTGGTTGAATTTAAAAATAATAATTTGGCTTTTATGTGCTCACAAACCCAAGCACTGATTGAGCAGGGACAACACACAATTTATGAAGCAACATTCGAAGGGAATGGTGTCTTTGCGAGTGTCGATATTTTACATAAGGACGATCGTGGTTGGCATATCTATGAGGTTAAAGGCTCTACTCAAGTAAAAAAAGTTTTTGTAAAAGATTCTGCGTGCCAGTACTTAGCGATTAAAGATCAACTAAACATTGCCAGCGTTAATATAATTTACGTTAACAATAAGTACACCCGTTTCGGCGACTTAGACATCCAGCAATTATTCTGCGTTAAAAACATCACAGAGTCAGTTTGTGACGTGGCGTCAAATTTACTCTATCAGGTGGATCAACTTCACAATATAAAAACACAGTCAAAAGAGCCATCAAATAATATTGGTCTACATTGCTCAAGTCCATATCCTTGTGATTTCGGCAAATACTGTCGGCGCCATTTACCCAAACCGAATATTTTTAATTTGTATCGTCTTAAAAAAGAAAAGAAGTACCAGCATTATAATAATGGAGTGGTGACATATCAGCAGGCGAAAAAGAGCATTAAGTTAAATAAAACTCAAAAATTACAAGTTAATACCTATTTAAACCAAATTACGCATATAGATAGAAAGAAAATTCAAGCGTTCACTAACAAGGTTGAATTTCCAATTAGCTATTTTGATTTTGAAACCTTTAATGAAGCGATCCCGAGGTTTAATGGACAGCGTCCATATCAACAAATGCCGTTTCAATATTCACTGCATATTGAAGAGCAAAGTGGAGATATAAGTCACAAAGAGTTTTTAGCTGATGAAAATTATGATCCTCGGCAAGCTTTAGCCGAAGCAATGTTGGCTGAAATTCCACAAACAGGCTCGATAATGGCATTTAATCAGTCATTTGAAATTAGCCGTATAAAAGAATTAGCGGTGTTTTTACCAGCATACAAAACAGACTTGTTAGCTTTAATACCGCGTTTTATCGATTTAATAGAACCGTTTAGAAAGTTAGGTTTTTACCACCCTGACTTTCATGGTTCATTCTCTATCAAATCAATTTTACCTGCTATGTTTCCAAACGATCCAGAATTGGATTATAAGCAATTAGAAATTCAAAACGGTGGTATGGCGATGGATACCTTTGCAGCACTACCAAGATTAAAAGACCAAGCGCAGAGAAAGAAGATCAGAGAATCACTGTTAGTTTATTGCAAGTTAGATACTTGGGCTATGGTGAAGATATATAACAAGTTAAGAGAGTTATAAGTAGTAATGAATAATAACATTCCAAATATTTTTGATTACGCCACTAGTGAATTATCTCAAGATGCTTTTCTACTTTGGCTTTTGAATCATGCTAAAAATAAAGCTGAGCCAGATATTGCGGAAATAGGTAATGAATTTTTGTTATTTTTAATAAAACTTTATCAGCAAAAATTTTCATTAAAAATATTAGAAAATAATAAAGGTTCACTACAAATTAAGGTTATTGAAAAGCAAAAAAAAGTCCAATTTAAAGGTGTTAATAAATTTATTGATGTTTTTTGCGCTTGTGAAATGAATGGAAATAAATTTGCGATCATTATTGAAGATAAAACCAATAGTAAACCACACTCTGGTCAATTAAAGGCTTATTCACAGGAAGTTGCTAACACTGAAAACTATCAAGACCATCAATTAATTAATATTTATTATAAAACGGGTTACGTTTTTGAAGATGAAATCGAGAGTTGTAAAAATGCTGAGTATGCAATTTTGGGTATCTTGGAATTAAGTGAATTTCTTAAAAAGTTTAAAACGGATAATTTAATTTTTAATGATTACACATCTTATATCCTCAAAAAACAACAGCAGCGTAGTTCTCATTTGCGCTCTTTGGCGCTAACAGAATCAGCTG
>WGGB01000095.1 GCA_015491935.1 Alteromonadaceae bacterium | reverse complement strand
AATTTTACATCATTCACATATTGTACAAATAAAAGGAGAAAGTTACCGAATTAAAGAAAAGAAACAAGCAGGTTTAATGGAAAACCTTAAAAAATAGTGGATCATTATTCAAATGGTGGAGTGGATCACTTTTCGGTTGTTGTTGACAGTTTGAATTATCTTGTTATTTTATGGTAACGATAAACACTAACGATAACAAGAGCTTTAATAAGTCCTTCCCCCAGCAGAACACTCTAAAAAGCGACTCTTAGATACTTCCCCGAATATTTGGAACCAGAATGCATTATTCAGATTGAGTGTATTTATTTGATGGTTTGGTGGGTATTTGAAAGTTGAATAACTGAGTTGCTTATCAGATTAAACATACAAACATAATATTAATTTCAGGAAAATAACTACAGAACTCCCAACCTTCTCAGGAATAATTAGCAACCAATTAGCAACCAATTAGCAACCAAACGAAAAAAGGCCGATTCATTGCGAATCGGCCTTTAAATGTCTATTTTTATAAGTTTAGTGGTGCGGATGGGGGGACTTGAACCCCCACGACCTAAGTCACCAGCCCCTCAAGCTGACGCGTCTACCAATTCCGCCACATCCGCGCAATACTAAACTATACTATCTGTTTTACTAAGTTAACTTGCTCATTTTGAGGTGAATAAGGCTACTTAACTTTTAGACCCGCAGTCCCCTCAAGCTGACGCGTCTACCAATTCCGCCACATCCGCGCAAAACTAAATTTAAAGACTTGTTAGACTAAGTTAACTTTTATTATTGAGGAAAAAAGTTAACTCAGCTTAAATTAAGTAATTTATTAAGATTTAGGTACGTCACCATTATCTTTTTTGTCTACAACTTTTTTAGTTGCTGCTGGTACGTCTGAAGCAGGTGTTGTTGTGCTTGCTGGTACATCAGTGTTAGTACTTTTAGGCTCTACACTTGCTGCGGGAATAGTACTTTCGTTTTTAGTCTTTTCCGCTACAGGTGTAGCAAGGTTATTCCATTCATCAGTGTCTTTAACACGGTTTGCGGTTAAGTTACCCAACAATAAGCTAATAACAAAAAAAGCAACCGCCAAAATTGACGTTGATTTAGTTAAAAAGTTACCCGAACCACTTGAACCAAAAACAGTTGCAGATGCACCTGCACCAAATGATGCGCCCATATCTGCGCCTTTACCTTGTTGAATTAACACTAAGCCAATTAAACATAAAGCAACAATCAAATAAATTACGATTAAAATTTCATACAACATCTTATTAAGATCCTTTCACTGTCGAACAAATTTGACTAAATTCGTCAACTTTTAAGCTGGCACCACCGAGTAAACCACCGTCTATATCGGGTTGTGCAAATAAGGCTTCACAATTTTGTGCGTTAACACTTCCACCATAAAGCAGCGGCACTTTATCAGCAATATCGGTATTATTCGACGCTAAAAACTGGCGAATAAATTGATGTGTTGCTTGTGCCATTTCTGGTGAAGCTGTTTTACCTGTACCTATCGCCCAAACGGGTTCATAAGCAATAACAACTTCATTAAATTTTTCAATCCCTATTTCGTCAATAACTGGCTGTAATTGCTCAGCTAATACGCTTTCGGTTTGCTCTGCAGTTCTTTGTTGCGCACTTTCTCCTATACATAAAATAGGTGTAAGACCCGCATTTAATACTGAACGAACTTTTTGTGCTACGCTTTCGCTACTTTCTTGAAAAACACTTCTGCGTTCAGAATGTCCAAGAATAACATATTTCACAGGAAAATCTTGCAACATACTTGTTGATACTTCTCCTGTAAAAGCACCGCTAGGCTGCGCATTTACATTTTGCGCACCAAGATAAATATTTTGATGTGCTAATTTAGCTGCCATAGCGGCTAAATAGAGAAAGCTAGGACAAACAATAACGTCAACATTATCATCAAGTTGCACTTGATTTAAGCGTTCACTCATTTCCTCAACTAAATTGAGATTGCCATTCATTTTCCAATTTGCTGCAACAATAGTACGTCGGTTCATTTATCTTTCCTACATCTGAGCGGCGAGATATTAACTAACCTCAACCCAAGATACAAGTATTTAACCAAATAACTTGTACTAAGTGTCTAGTTATTATCCAACCTTTTTTGTTTTAGTTAAACTTGTCTTTACTTTTATCTCTTTATAACGCTTAACAAGATAACACTTAACAAGCTTTTTTAACCGCATCGGCTATTTCGTTAGCATGAGCTTCTACATCATTTGCATTAGAGCCTTCAACCATAACTCTTATTAAAGGCTCAGTACCCGATTTTCTTAATAAAACACGACCTTGTCCGTTAAGCTTTGCATTTACTTGATGAACCGCAGCCACCACATTATCAGCCTTACATGGATCGTTTTGGCTAAAAGCCTCTGCGGTTAAACGTACATTAACTAATATTTGCGGTAATTTACTCATACCTTGACGAAGCTGGTATAAGCTTTCACCCGTTTGGCATACCGCGGTTAATACATTCAAAGCCGCAATAATGCCATCACCTGTTGAGGTGTGGTTTAAATTAATAATATGACCTGAATTTTCAGCCCCTAAAGACCAATTATTTTGTTTCAACATTTCCATTACGTAGCGATCTCCCACATTACTGCGAGCAAACGGGATCCCTAAGTCAGCTAATGCCAATTCTAATCCCATATTACTCATTTGCGTACCGACTACACCACCACGCATATTGCCCGTTTTTAAGTCATTGTTGGCAATAATGAATACTGCTTCATCACCATCAATAACATAACCGGTATGATCAACCATCATTAAACGGTCACCATCACCATCGAGCGCAATACCTAAATCAGCCTTATGCTCAACAACCGCTTTGCTGATCATTGCCATTGAGGTGGCCCCACATTGTTCGTTAATATTAATACCGTCAGGCTCTGCCGCTAAAGCAATAACCTCAGCACCTAATTCACGAAAAACATTGGGGGCAATATGATAGGTTGCGCCATTTGCACAATCGACCACTATTTTAAGACCACTTAATGATAACTGGCTTGGAAAATTAGATTTACAAAATTCAATATATCGACCTGCGGCATCATTAATACGTGTTGCCTTACCTAGTTTATCTGAGGATACGCATGACATGGGTTTATCGAGTTCAGCTTCTATGGCTAACTCTATTTCGTCAGGTAATTTTTGACCATCGTTTGAGAAAAATTTAATACCATTATCATAATAAGGATTATGTGACGCACTGATCACCACCCCCGCTTCACCACGAAAAGTTTTGGTTAAATACGCTATCGCGGGTGTTGGCATAGGACCTAGTAACATAATATCTGTGCCCGCGGCTGAAAAACCTGCCTCAAGTGCAGATTCAAGCATATAGCCAGAAATTCGGGTATCTTTACCTATTAAGACTTTGTGAGTGCCTTGGCTAGCTAACACTTTACCTGCGGCATAACCTAATTTCATCACAAATTCAGGCGAAATAGGATATTGACCAACTAAGCCACGCACCCCATCGGTGCCAAAATATTTTCTTGCTGACATATTATATTTCCTTAGCAAGCAACGCATAGTGTGTAGTTGCTTGTAATACTTTAAGTGCGTCCACGGTTGCTTTAACATCGTGAACACGTAAAATTTGCGCACCTTGTTGTGCGGCAATTATCGCGGTAGTTAAACTACCGGCTAAGCGCTGTGTAGGCTCTCTATTTAATAAATTTCCGATCATTGATTTACGCGAGGTGCCACTAAGTAGCGGTAAATTAAAGTGATGGAATTCTGCTAGTTTAGCTAATAACTGATAATTTTGAGCAAGTGTTTTACCAAAACCAAAGCCCACATCTAAAATTAAGCGTTGTCGAGTAATGCCAGCTTGTTCACAAGCATTAATACGTTGCTGAAAAAAAAGCTTAATATCTTCTATTAAATCATTATAACAAGGTTGCTGCTGCATTGTTCGTGGTAAACCTTGCATATGCATTAAACACACTGGCACTGTAGTTTGTGCTAAGACCTCAAGACAGCCTTTATTTTGTAGGGCGCGCACATCGTTAATAATATCAGCTCCTTGCTCTATTGCGCTACTCATTACTATTGCTTTGCTAGTATCGATTGATACCAGTACATCAAAGCGCTGCTTAATCGCGGTTAAGACAGGGATTACACGAGCCAATTCTTCTTGTTCACTTACCTCTGCGGCACCAGGACGGGTAGATTCGCCACCAATATCAATAATATTCACACCGTCTTCAAGCATTTGTTCTACTTGCTTTAAGGCATTATCAATATGAGTAAATTTGCCGCCATCAGAAAATGAATCAGGGGTAACATTTAAAATCCCCATTACTTGAGGAGTAGATAAGTCTAGAGGTTTACTTGGGCAAGCTAATAATGACTGCATAGTGAAATAATTATTGTTATCAGTTTAACGTTGGCAATATTGTTTAATTGTGACGAATTATATATAAAAAAGCCTCGCATAACGAGGCTATATCTATACTTATTGCCAATTAATTACTTAACAGGCATATCATCAGGAGCACTTATATCTGGCGATATATCTGAGCTTTCTTTATTAGCAGAAGCCGTTGGTCCTTTAGGATCTGATTTTTTCTTTTCACTTGGATCCGCAGGTGGACGTACTTCTCGACGAGCCATTAAATCATCAATTTGGTTAGCATCAATGGTTTCATATTTCATTAAGGCATCTTTCATCGTATGCAATATATCCATATTTTCTGTCAGCATACTTTCAGCACGTTGGTAGTTACGGTTAACAAACTCTTTAACTTCTCCATCAATCATTTTTGCGGTGTCGTCAGACATATGTAAATTTTTAGCGGATGTTCTACCTAAGAAAACTTCACCTTCTTCTTCCGCATAAAGCATAGGTCCCATCTTTTCAGATAAACCCCATTGTGTAACCATTTTGCGAGCAATATCAGTAGCACGTTCAATATCATTTGATGCACCAGTAGACACTTTTTCGCTGCCATAAATAATTTCTTCAGCAATTCGACCACCATAAAGGCTAGAGATCATGCTTTCTAAATGCTCTTTAGAATGACTAATTCTATCTTGCTCGGGTAAATACATAGTTACCCCTAGCGCACGACCGCGAGGAATAATACTGACTTTATAAACAGGATCATGATCAGGCACTAAACGACCAACAATTGCATGACCCGCTTCATGATAAGCCGTCATTTCTTTTTCTTTTTCACTCATCACCATAGAATGGCGCTCTGAGCCCATCATTATTTTGTCTTTCGCTTTGTCAAATTCACTCATAGACACTAATTTACGTAATCCACGTGCAGCAAATAAAGCCGCTTCGTTGACTAAATTAGCTAAATCAGCACCAGAAAAACCAGGTGTACCACGAGCAATAACAGAAGCTTTTACATCATCAGCTAATGGTACTTTACGCATATGTACTTTAAGAATTTGTTCACGACCACGAATGTCTGGCAAACCAACAGTCACTTGACGATCGAATCGACCTGGACGTAATAATGCAGGATCTAATACATCTGGACGGTTAGTTGCGGCTATAACAATAACACCTTCATTACCTTCAAAACCATCCATTTCAACTAACATTTGGTTAAGTGTTTGTTCACGTTCATCATGACCACCACCTAAACCTGCGCCACGTTGGCGACCAACAGCATCAATTTCATCAATAAAAATGATACAAGGTGCAGCTTTTTTCGCTTGTTCAAACATATCACGTACGCGAGAGGCACCAACACCAACAAACATTTCAACAAAATCTGAACCAGAAATGCTAAAAAATGGTACTTTTGCTTCACCCGCAATCGCTTTTGCTAATAACGTTTTACCCGTTCCTGGTTGACCCACCAATAAAATACCCGATGGAATACGACCACCTAGTTTTTGGAATTTACTTGGCTCTCTTAAATAATCAACCAATTCAGCAACTTCTTCTTTAGCTTCATCACAACCTGCAACATCAGCAAAAGTGGTTTTAATTTGATCTTCGCCTAATTGACGGGCTTTAGATTTACCAAAGGACATCGCACCTTTGCCACCACCACCTTGCATTTGACGCATGAAAAATATCCACACACCAATAAGTAATAACATTGGGAACCAAGAAATTAAAATACTAGTAAATAAACTCTTCTCTTCAGGTAATTTACCTGTCGCTCGTACACCTTTTTTAACTAAGTCATTAATTAAATCACGATCATAACCACCAGGAATAACCGTTACAAAGTCTTTACCATTGCTTTTAGTGCCTTTAATGACACCATTACGATCTACGATCGCATTTCTAATTTGTCCTTGACGTACTTCCTGTACAAACTGTGTGTAATCTAACTGTTTATTATTGCTACTATTGGGAGCAAAGTTCTGAAAAATAGACATCAGAACGACAGCTATTACTAACCATAAAATAAGATTTTTTGCCATATCGCTCAACTTAATGACCTCTTGGGATTATTGATAAAATTAAAATTCGCATTATATTCATTTTTTACTTAAAACTATTCGCTAATTTACTACAATTTAAAGCGGCTTACTACTTAAAGCCGCCAACAAGTTGTTGCAACTTGTTACTTAAAGCTATTTTCTGTTATTTAAAGCCTGTCGCAACAATGTAAACTTCGCGTGATCTTGCTCTTGACGAGTCAGGTTTTCGGGTTTTCACTACGTTAAAGGCTTGTTTTACGTCTTTCATAAATTGTTCAAAACCTTCACCTTGGAATACTTTAACCACAAAAGCGCCATTTTTTTTCAATACTTGATTACACATATCTAAAGCAAGTTCGACTAAATACATACTCCGTGCTGAGTCTGCACTTTCATTTCCTGTCATATTAGCAGCCATATCTGACATCACTACATCAATATTTTGACCACCTATTTTGTTAAGCAAAGCTTCTAATACGGCGTCTTCACGAAAATCACCTTGTAAAAAATCAACGCCAGCAAGTGGATCCATAGATAAAATATCACAAGCAACCACTTGCCCTTTATCACCCACAATTTTTGCTGCATATTCAGACCAACCGCCTGGTGCAGCGCCTAAATCGACAACTTTCATGCCTGACTTTAATAATTTATCTTTGTTATTTATTTCTTCTAATTTGAATACTGCACGCGAACGTAAGCCTAACCGTTGCGCTTTTTTTACATATTCGTCATCAAAATGCTCTTGCATCCAGCGAGCACTGCTTGCTGTTAATTTTTTTTTGCTCATAAAAATTAAAATTTAAGTATAAAAATGGATAGTGTTACCAAGATGGTGGTAAAATAGTATTAATTCAAGCTAACTTGTAACGAAATTTATAAATGACTTTAAATAAAAAACAAATCCAGTATTTAAAAGGGCTGGCACATTCTTTAAAACCTGTAGTTTTATTGGGCTCTAATGGTTTAACCGAAGCGGTTATTGCCGAAATTGATTATGCACTAAATCATCATGAATTGATTAAAGTAAAAATTCCAACAGATGATAGAGAAACCAAAGGATTAATTGTTGAGGCGATTTGTCGCGAAACAAATGCGATAAAAGTACAAGTGATCGGTAAAACGTTGATCATTTATCGTCAAAGTGAAGAGAAAAAAATTAAAATACCTAAAGTTTAGGTCTTATGTAGAAAATAGATACTGACCTGCGTCAACATGACGATAATTTGAAGATACTAACTTGTATCGGCATAACAAATGTTTAGTGTCTAAATCTCTATATTATCATCCTGAAACAACTTCAAGATCTAAAAGGCTAGATAATTATCTAGCCTTTTTATGCTGCTCTAAACAACTTTAGTAATAAGTTGTGTTTATGCTTTATCACAAAAGGGTTATTTATGCTCTACCGCGATAATTTCATATTCAACCGTACCGCCTGGCGTTTTTATTTCAACTTCACTATCGACGGTTTTACCAATTAAACCGCGCGCGATCGGTGAATTAACTGAAATACGATTTTGTTTAATATCAGCCTCATCGTCACCCACAATTTGATACGTCACTTCTTCATCCGTATCTATATTGAGTAAGGTTACTGTTACACCAAAAATCACTTTGCCCGTATTAGGAATTTTAGCAACGTCGATTATTTGCGCATTACCTAATTTGCCTTCAATGTCTTGAATGCGTCCCTCACAAAAGCCTTGTTCTTCGCGCGCCGCATGATATTCAGCATTTTCTTTTAAATCGCCATGTTCACGCGCCTCAGCAATAGAAGCAACAATTTCAGGACGTTTTACCGTTTTTAAATGTGTTAATTCGTCACGCAGCGCTTCTGCACCATGTACTGTCATTGGGTATTGATTCATTTTTCTCTTCTTGTGTCTACTGTTTTTATTTTGTCGTGCCTCGCTGCGCTCGTGACGACCTACAATAAATAAAATGTAGGTCGGTGTTGCTGCGACAAAATATTATATGTTATTTACACTGCTGATGTAATTCTTGGATAGAAGTTACAATATTTCTATCATCTGCGGCGTGTGCCTGACAAGCAGCAAAAGCTGCATTTAATGTTGTTGTGTAGGCAACTTTATAACGAAGTGCGCCGCCACGCAATACTTTTGAATCTTCAATCGCTTTACGACCTTCGGTAGTATTGATGATGTAGCTATATTCACTATTTTTAATTCTATCTAAAATATGCGGACGACCTTCGTGTACTTTATTCACTAAACGTACAGGCACATCAGCTTCGCCTAATACAATAGCGGTACCATGAGTCGCATCTAATTGATAACCTAAGGCAACCAGTTGCTTAGCCAATTCAACAACACGTATTTTATCACTATTACGTACTGAAATTAAAGCACGACCCGTTTTAGGAACACTAACTCCAGCCCCTAAGTTGGCTTTCGCATAAGCTTCTTCAAAGGTTTTTCCTACACCCATCACTTCGCCCGTAGAGCGCATTTCAGGACCCACTAACGGATCGCTACCATGAAACTTATTAAACGGAATAACCACTTCTTTTACTGAATAAAATGGCGGGATGACTTCTTCAGTAATACCTTGTTCAGTGAGTGATTTGCCTGCCATAACGCGTGCGCCAACTTTAGCTAATGGTATTGAGGTTGCTTTAGAAACAAACGGCACAGTGCGCGCAGCACGCGGATTAACTTCAATTAAATAAACTTCATCGTCTTTAACCGCCATTTGCGTATTCATTAAGCCTATAACACCTAACTCAAACGCTAAGTCGGTTACTTGCTTGCGCATAACATCTTGGATATCTTGACTTAAGCTATACGCAGGTAACGAACAGGCTGAGTCGCCTGAATGCACGCCCGCTTGTTCGATATGCTGCATAATACCGCCAACAACAACTTTTTCGCCATCGCAAATAACGTCAATATCCACTTCAATAGCATCATCAAGAAAATGATCAAGTAATACGGGTGAGTCGTTTGACACACTAACCGCTTCAGTCATATAACGACGTAAATCATCTAAATCATAAACAATTTCCATCGCACGACCACCAAGTACATAAGATGGACGTACAACAAGAGGGAAACCAATGGCCTCTGCTTTTGCCATCGCTTCATCAATTGATGTTACCGTGGCATTTTCAGGTTGTAATAATCCTAAGCGATCAACTGCTTGTTGAAAGCGTTCACGGTCTTCTGCACGATCAATAGCATCAGGTGAAGTACCAATAATGGGCACACCAGCTACTTCTAAAGCGCGTGCTAATTTAAGGGGTGTTTGACCACCGTATTGCACAATAACGCCTTTGGGTTGTTCAACACGCACAATTTCTAATACATCTTCGAAAGTGATGGATTCAAAATATAATCTATCTGAAGTATCATAATCGGTAGAAACCGTTTCAGGGTTACAATTCACCATAATGGTTTCATAGCCATCTTCACGTAACGCTAACGCCGCATGAACACAACAGTAATCAAATTCAATACCTTGACCAATACGATTTGGGCCACCGCCTAAAATCATTATTTTGTCATTATCGGTAGGGTTAGCTTCACACTCTTCATCATAGGTTGAATACATATAAGCAGTATCTGAGCTAAATTCAGCTGCACAGGTATCAACCCGTTTATAAACAGGATAAATATCGGCATTATGACGTTTTTTACGAATTTCAGCTTCACTAACACCAATCACATCGGCTAAACGCGCATCGGCAAAACCTTTACGTTTAAGTTTACGTAAATACTCAGGCGTTAATACTTTTAAACCGCCTTCTTTTACCTTAGCTTCTTCTAAAATAATATCTTCAATTTGTACTAAAAACCAGTGGTCAATTTTAGTTAAACGGAAAATATCATCAACCGTTAAGCCTAAACGAAAGGCATCAGCCACGTACCAAATTCTATCACTGCCCGCTTCTTGCAATTCATGCATTATTTTAGTTTTAGCGCCTGGCTGGGTAACATCAACCATAGAATCAAAACCATTTACGCCAACTTCAAGACCGCGCAATGCTTTTTGCATTGACTCTTGTTGGTTACGACCAATAGCCATGACTTCACCCACAGATTTCATTTGGGTGGTTAATCGGTCTTCTGAACCTGCAAATTTTTCAAAGTTAAAACGAGGTATTTTTGTAACAACATAATCAATAGTTGGTTCAAACGAAGCGGGGGTTTTACCGCCAGTGATATCATTGCTTAATTCATCTAAAGTGTAGCCAACCGCTAATTTAGCGGCGATTTTAGCAATAGGAAAGCCCGTGGCTTTAGAAGCAAGTGCAGATGAGCGAGATACGCGTGGGTTCATTTCAATAATAACCATACGACCCGTATCAGGACAAATGCCAAATTGTACGTTTGAACCACCTGTTTCAACACCAATTTCACGTAGTACCGCTAAAGAGGCATTACGCATAATTTGATATTCTTTATCAGTAAGCGTTTGTGCGGGTGCTACTGTGATGGAATCACCCGTATGAATGCCCATAGGATCGAAGTTTTCTATTGAACAAATAATGATACAGTTATCATTTTTGTCGCGAACCACTTCCATTTCATACTCTTTCCAACCGATTAATGATTCATCAATTAATAATTCTGAGGTGGGTGACAAGTCTAAACCACGAGTACAAATTTCGGTAAATTCTTCAATATTGTACGCGATACCACCACCCGTACCGCCCATAGTAAATGAGGGGCGAATAATGCAAGGAAAACCTAAGTGTTTGCTGGCGGCAAGCGCTTCGTCCATAGAATGAACAATTTCAGCGCGCGGGGTATCTAAACCAATCGCTTTCATCGCGGTATCAAAACGACTACGGTCTTCGGCTTTATCAATGGCATCGGCGGTAGCACCAATCATTTCGACGTTAAATTCTTTTAATACGCCTTTTGCTTCGAGCTCTAATGCGCAGTTTAATGCGGTTTGACCGCCCATAGTAGGCAATACAGCGCAAGGACGTTCTTTTTCGATAATTTTACGTACAACTTCCCAATGAATGGGCTCAATATAGGTGGCATCCGCCATGTCGGGATCAGTCATAATGGTGGCAGGATTCGAGTTAACTAAAATAACTCGATAGCCTTCTTCACGTAATGCTTTACAAGCTTGTGCGCCAGAATAGTCAAATTCGCAGGCTTGACCAATAACTATCGGTCCAGCGCCTAAAATAAGAATGCTTTTAAGGTCGGTACGTTTTGGCATTTTTTATCTCTCTCTTCTTATTTAGGTGTTTTATTTGTTAAGTAATGACGCTTGTTTATAAGCACGAATAAGATCAATAAAATGATCAAACAATGGCGCAGCATCATGCGGACCTGGGCTTGCTTCAGGATGCCCTTGAAAACTAAAAGCGGGTTTATCAGTACGATGAATACCTTGCAGTGAATCATCAAATAATGATTTATGCGTCACCCTTAAATTATCAGGTAAATTATTTTCGTCCACCGCAAAGCCATGGTTTTGTGAGGTGATCATCACCGCATTGCGCTCAAAGTCTTTAACGGGATGATTGGCACCATGATGACCAAATTTCATTTTGATGGTTTTTGCACCACTAGCTAAGCCAAGCAATTGATGACCTAAACAAATACCAAAAACAGGAATTTCTGTGGTTAAAAACGTTTGAATTGCCGTAATAGCATAATCACACGGTTCAGGGTCTCCAGGACCGTTCGATAAGAAAACACCATCGGGGTTCATAGCTAATACTTCACTGGCTGGTGTTTGCGCTGGTACAACCGTTAATTTACAACCACGGTCTACTAACATACGTAAAATGTTACGCTTGGCACCAAAATCGTAGGCAACCACATGAAAGTCTAACTTATCTTCTGCATCAGCAAATTCAGAAAAACCTTGACCAAGCGTCCAGCTTCCCGAGGTCCAAGTGTATTGTTCTTTGGTAGAAACTACTTTTGCTAAATCCATTCCTTTTAAACCGGGGAATGATTTTGCCTTGTTTAAAGCAAGCTCTGCGTTTAGTTCATCGCTATTTTGAGCATCGTCCGCAGCATTTTCTACTGCAATAATACAACCGTTCTGCGCACCTTTCTCACGTAAAATACGGGTTAGTTTACGAGTGTCAATATCAGCAATACCAAGGATATTATTAGCTTTTAAGTAGTCACTTAAATTTTGTTCGTTACGAAAGTTACTCGCTAACAAAGGCAAATCACGAATAACTAAACCTTTGGCGAAAATGTTGGCGGATTCTTTATCTTCATCATTAGTACCTGTGTTACCAATATGAGGATAAGTGAGGGTAATTATTTGTTCTGCATAGGAAGGGTCGGTAAGAATTTCTTGATAACCTGTCATTGAAGTATTAAAAACTACTTCACCAACAGCTACGCCGTGTGCACCAATTGCAGTGCCGTTAAATACAGTGCCGTCTTCCAGCACTAAAATAGCAGATTTAGCCAATTTAACCTCCGTAAAGAAGAAAAGAAACTTATAAAAAGTAAACTTTATTTAGTGTTACCAGTATAAGCGTAAATTGGTGCTATTGTTCTTAAATGCAGCGATATTTTGTAAAAAACGCCAATAAAAAGAAAAATAAAGCACAGTAAACCTGTCAACAATATTGGATCAAGACTAAAAACAAATGATCATTTTATGTTTTTATGACAAATTCCGTGCATTTTACGCTTAAATAGCATTCTCGTCTAGTACATTTGATAAAAACAGATGTTTTTATCAAAATCTAGACCAAATGGTCAAAAACAATAGTTATCTATTGATTTTATTCCGTCAACCCTAGTACATCTTGCATGGTATAACAACCTTCCTTAACCTTCGCTAACCAAGTTGTAGCACGCATTGCCCCTAGCGCAAAAGTCATTCTTGAACTTGCTTTATGGGTGATTTCAAGCCTTTCGCCCAAATCTGCAAAGAAAGCCGTATGTTCACCAATAATATCACCTGCTCTAACCGTGGCAAAGCCAATGGTGTCTTGTTTACGCTCGTCTGTTATCCCTTCTCGCCCATAAATTGCGCATTCATCAAGGTTTCGCCCAAGTGTATCAGCAATGACCTCTCCTATTTTCATGGCCGTGCCTGAGGGAGCATCTTTTTTGAAACGGTGATGCGCTTCAAAAATTTCTATATCAGTATAGTCGCCAATGGCTTTTGCGGTAATTTCTACTAACTTAAATAACAAATTAACGCCAACACTGGTATTAGGCGCAAGTACAATAGGTATATTTTTTCCTGCTTGTTCAATAATCTCAACTTGTGCCGCTGAAAACCCTGTTGTTCCGATAACAATGGCTTTTTTATGTTGTTGGCACCATTTTATATTTTCTAACGTCGATTCGATTGAGGTAAAATCAATTAAAACATCGGCAGCTAATAGGTCATTTAAGTCCGTTGACGTTTTTTGACCAATAGCTCCAATTCCTGCCAGCTCCCCTAAATCAAAATTAACAAAGGAAGAACTAGCTCGAACATTACCACCAACTAAATTAATATGTTTATGTTCACTCGCGGCTTGGATTAAATTACGCCCCATACGCCCACTACAACCTAAAATAGCTACATTTATTGTCATGTTATTTAATTGTTTCCAGTAAAGTTAAAGAAAAAGGTAAGTTAATTGTTTGTTCATTTTCGTGTGATATTACCTGAAATATTTTTAATTGCTGTTGAATTTTAATTATATGATATAACGCACAAAAGTCGGCAAGAACCTCATTACTGGCATTAAAAAACTGCCAGTGAATATTGACCATAATAATAGGTTCATCAACGGCTTCGTTTACCATACCATAACTCGCCTCTAGTGCTTTAAAAGATTGAATATCTAACCCATTAATACCTGAAAATATTTCAGTAAATTCGCTTACTGCCGCTTGCTCATTGTCTAATAGCACTAATCGCTCTGGGGTGAGCAAAGTACAAGGCAGATGATAACAGCTTAATACTTCAGTAATATTTTGTGCTTTAAAGGCTTGATGATAGCCATTAAACAGTTGTTGTAGTTGTGTTGTTAACAAAATAACTCTCTATTAATTTAGTTAGCGCATTATTATCTTAAAAAATAGCCAACTATATTGATATAAACAAAATGGAGTCAAAAAAAAACCGGTAAATACCGGCTTTAATCATTATAAAATGTCGAGTAACTCAACATCGAATACTAACGTTGCATACGGTGGAATAGCACCTTGTGAGCCCTGTTCGCCATAAGCTAAGTTATAAGGTATAGATAATTTCCATTTAGAACCAACAGGCATTAATTGTAATGCTTCTGTCCAACCAGAAATAACACCGTTTACTGGAAATTCAGCAGGCTGACCACGCTCATAAGAGCTGTCAAATACAGTGCCATCAGGTAATGTACCATTATAATGTACACGTACAGTGCTATCAGCATTAGGTTTATCACCTTCGCCAGTTGTTAACACTTCATATTGTAAACCAGATTCTGTTACAGTAACTTCATCACGTTTAGCATTTTCAGCTAAAAACTTTTCGCCTTCTGCCGCTTTAACTTTAGCTAATTCTTGCTCTTGCTCTTGTAGTTTTTTAGAAACAACACTAAAAGCTTCGTTTAATAATTCATCAGAAACTTGACTTTCAGCGCCAGCTAAAGCGTCAGCAAGACCCGCTTGAACCGCAGTAACATCAAACTCTTTAAATGGATTATTTCTTAATTGGTCACCTAATTGACGACCTACACCGTAACTTACACGCTGTTCAATACTTTCTAAATTTGTTTCAGACATATTATTTTTCACATTAAAGTTAATAAAAATTCGCGAAAAATTTTAGCACAAAGTTAATTTATACAACAGTAGCTAATTAACAGGAATTTGTTTTATTTTGTACCTTAACTAAGTTGCCATACTGACAAAAAAAGACGTATATACTTCTATACATCCGCGCATTATAATCTCTGAGCTTTTTAAACCCCACTTTCGAACTGAGTACTACAGATGCCAACATCAACAAATGCTAACTCAACTCATAAACGGCAATTATTAAGTTTATTACCTTTTGCTTTATTTTTAAGCTTATTTTTAGGCTCGGGGATTTTGCTAAGTTTACAAGGGGTTGATTTTGCATTTTATCAATTACCTGCCAGTATCGCGATTATTCCTGCTATTTTACTTGCTTTTTTTATTGGTAAAGAACCGATTAATAAGCAAATAAGCCAGTTTATTAATGGCGCTGGCCACGAAAATATTATTACCATGTGCATTATTTATTTACTCGCGGGTGCATTTGCAACCGTGGCGAAAGCAACGGGTAGTGTTGATGCCAGTGTACAACTAGGTTTAGCATTACTTCCTGAACAATTTATTTTACCTGGACTGTTTTTAATCGCGGCATTTTTATCAACAGCGATGGGCACTTCAATGGGAACAATTGCCGCCATAGCTCCTATTGCGTTAGGTTTTACCCAAGCGGCACAACTCGATGCGGCGTTAATTGCAGGAACGATTATTTCTGGCGCTATGTTTGGTGATAATTTATCAATAATATCTGATACCACTATAGCAGCGACACGCAGCCAAGGTGCACAGACTAAAGATAAGTTTAAGGTTAATTTTACGTTTGCTCTGCCTGCTGCCATCATCTGTTTAATTATATTTACCTTGCTTGGTGAGAGCATTCCAGCCCAAGTAACACAAAACACGCAATTACTTGGGCTGCTGCCTTATGTCACCATTTTAGCGTTGGCTTTATTGGGCATAAATGTTTTTGTGGTACTAATAATTGGCATAATACTCGCCGCTGGCATAGGTTTAATAATTAATGACTACCACTTAGCCCTTTGGATAAAAGACATAAACGCTGGTTTTGCGAGTATGCAAGATATTTTAGTTTTATCACTATTTATTGGCGGCTTAAGTGAGTTAATTAAGCAGCAAGGTGGGTTACAAGCCTTAACAAGAAGTATTGAGTTTATTGCACGCAAGCTCAGTCCTAACAATAAAAAACGTGCCGCTGGTATCGGCATTGCAGGATTGGCTTTTAACTGTAATTTTTTTACTGCCAGTAATACGGTATCCATTATTGTTACGGGAGATATTGCTAAACAATTAGCCAAAGATGGCGAATTAACGCCAGCACAATCAGCAAGTTTATTAGATATTTTTGCTTGTATTAATCAAGGATTATTACCTTATGGCGCACAAGCCTTATTATTAGGAGCCACTTTAAAAGTGTCACCATTAGCGGTAGTTGGTTATGCTTTTTATCCGATGACTTTAGCGGTTATTGCCAGTGTTGCTTTTTGGCGATTAACTCGGCAACAAACTAAAACCTAGCACCTAGCACCTAGCACCTAGTATTAGTTTACCGCCACTTTTCTTACATTAAAGGCAAAGGTGGTGCCTTGTCCTAATTGACTGTTAACACGAATGTCACTTTGCAATAGTTCTAATAAACGCTTAGTAATGGCCAAGCCTAATCCCGTATGTTTACCTTTGTCTTCAATAGCATTGCTAGCTCGATAACGTGCATCAAAAATATAAGCAACCTCTTCCGCTTTAATCCCCGTACCGTTATCTTTTACCGATATTTGACATTGATTATTACTAGCATCAATGCTTTCTTTAATTTCTATTAATATTTCACCATTTTCAGGCGTATGGCGCAGCGCATTTTCTAATAAGTTACTTAATACGCGTTCTATTTTACCTATATCACTATAAACCTGCACATGACATTGTTCGGGGAGTACTTGTAAACGAATATTTTTACGCTGTGCTTGTAAACTAAATTTAGCCACAATATCCCAAATAAGCTCAGCTAAGTTAAAGGTTTCTAAGTTAAGCGAGACTTGACCGTCTTCTAAATGCGCCAGTTCAAATATTTGATCTATTAATTTTTTTAGTTGTTGAGCATTTTTTAAGGCGGTACCAATAAAGCGTTGTTGCTCATCTTTAGCTAAAACATCACCTTTAAGAGCAATGGTTTCAATATAGCCTTGTAATGAGGCTAATGGTGTTCGTAAATCATGAGAAAAATGGGCTAATAATTCACGGCGATGAATATCTGCTTGTTGTAAACGCTCAAGTTGATTATCAATTTGTTCAACCATTTGCTCAAATACACAACCCAGTTGATGAACTTCGTTAGAACTACTCTGCTGCCATTTTCTTAATTGCACCTTACTTTTATCAAAGCCCGCTTCTTTAAAGCGAGTCATATCTTGAGTCAGTTGTCGTAGCGGATCAGTAAAATACTTAAATAATCCCAATAACAGCACGAATAAAAATATAATGCCGCCAACAAAAAGTAATAATGATAATTCTACGGCTTTATGAGGCTGTAATTGAGCAAAAGCATCATCATATTGCTCTCCTGTTACAATGACATATAAATAACCTTGTAAATTATCACCATTAAAAACTGGCGCTGCTGAAAATATTTTTTTCCGCGTCTCATTACGCGGATCATCACCATAGATAGGTAAAGACGCTTGATTACGCAATAATTTTAAAATAGGCACTAAATCAATCGACTCTCGTTTAACTTGAGATTTATCAGCCGAATAAGTGAGTATTTTTCCTTTAGCATCAACAAAATAAAATTCAAACGCGGGGCCTAAAATCATTAACGAATGAAAGAGATTTTTTAATGCTTGATGATCAAAAACACCTTGTTGCAGTAGCGGATTATCTGAGGCTAAATTGGCTGCCAATGACAAATGTAAGCGTTGCTCTGACTCAAAACGTGTACTTTGTTCTATTTGTTGTGACCAAAAATAGAAAAATCCAGCAATAATAAGAAAAACTAAAAATAAAGATAATGATAAACGCTGATAAAGTGATAATTTCACAAACAAACTCCTTGGCGATTAAATTTATAACCAACACCCCAAACGGTTTGTACTATTTCTGGCTTAGTTGGATCTTTTTCTAATTTATTACGTAGGCGGTTAATATGTGAATTAACAGTATGCTCGTAACCACTATGATGATAACCCCACACCGCACTTAATAACTGACTGCGAGAAAATACTTGTTCGGGATGAGAGGCAAGATAAAAAATCAAATCAAATTCTGTTGAGGTTAGCTCAAGCGTTTTTCCTGCCAGCATCACCTTATGCGTTGCTATATCTATTTGCAGTTCACCCACACACAACGTTTTTGTTGTTTCTTCACTTTCATCGCTGCTAGCTAATTTATCCATCAAATGCACTCGTCGTAACTGGCTGCGCACGCGTGCTTGTAACTCTCGTACACTAAAAGGTTTCGTCATGTAATCATCTGCGCCAAGCTCTAAACCAACCACGCGATCGGTTTCTGACGTACGCGAAGTTAACATTAATATGGCTTGTGCAGGTTTTTTATCACGAATTTGTCGACAAACATCTAACCCTGAAATGCCGGGTAACATGACATCGAGTAAAATTAACGCGTAATTGTGGGTAAAAGCTAATTCTAGTGCTTTTTCACCAGTTAAACTGTGATCAACATTTAATGATAATTCACGTAAGTGTACCGAAATAAGATCAGCAATATCTTGTTCGTCTTCGACCACTAATATTGAATCTGTCATTATTTTCCTTATTTAAGTTGATTGCATGGTTGTTTAAGTGTCGCAGCAAGCGGCGACCTAAATTGATGCGATAAAAGGTAGCTTGCCTCGCACAACGCGAGGCATAATATCTGCCAATGATTAGCTAAAACTAATTCGTTCTAGTAATAGTAACCATTAATGTTGGGTTGTCAAAGCGCTCAGCTTGCGTTAATGCCGATTGCATTAAACCATCGTCTTTACTTACAATACCTGCGTGCATAGCTACTTTGTCAATATCATCACGTTCAGCATTAAAACCTTCACCACCTGCTGCCGGACCAGGAATAGTCGCCATCATTTCACTATTTTTTTCAGTACCTGCATCATAAGTATTAGTCGTAAAACTAACCGAATCCCCCATTGACATATTGTTAAGCAACATAGCGTTAACGCCAGTAAAAGCATCATTAGTATTTACCAGCATTGCAGCTATAGACAACATCATTGGCTCAGTATCGGTAATACTTACGGCGATTGTTTCACTAGCCCCTGGCAATAAAATACCCGCTCCGCCTTGACCTGATAGCACCATAGCATCGGCTAATACACCACTATTATCACCACTTTCGGCTAATTTTTCTAAAGATACACTGGCACTTTCGCCAATTGTCCATAATTTACCTTCATTATGCAAAACAACAGCAGCAGGTGATATGGGTTGCCCTTGTGTTAAATTAACTAAAGTAACATCATAACTATAAACAATAGGCGCAGGCGTTGGCAAAGGAGTCATAACAACTTCTTCTTTATCTGAACCATTATTGCAACCACTTAACGTGAAAATAGTTAAGCTAGCCAATAATAATGAAAGCTTTTTATATTGAGTAAAAAACATAATATTCCCCTTACATAACTTTAACGGTAACGCGGGCAACAGGGTTTAACCAACGATGTACCGTATTGCTTAAATCACTTTTACCACCCGTTAAATCATCATCACCTAAATTACCAGGGTGAATGTGCACATTAGTATTAGTTTCCGTCATAGCAACACCACTACCACCTGTACCACCATCACCACCTGGAGCGGCCGGAATACCTGCAACACCTGGCGCACCGCCACCTGTGATCACTTCATCATTGGCTTCTGTGCCAGCATCGTAGGCATTAAGGGTAAAAGTGTAAGTGCCAACTTCGGTAGGAATTTTCCAGCTATTTAAACCAACAAAACCATCATTAGTTGGCAAAATCATCGCCACTAAGGATAAATAATCATTACCCTCAGTTGTAGTCAGCATTGCTGTTGTACTCATTGTTGGCGCTAATAAACCGCCTGCTGGGTTTTCTATGTTATTGGCATTGGCGGTAGTTAACATGGCTGACAAGCCTGAAATATCTCCACCTTCAGCCATCATTTGTAATGCTGAGGTTGCGGGTTGACCAAGGGCATATAAAGAGGTGCTTGCTGGATGTGCTGATACTAATAAAGGTGTGTAATACATACCTTGGGTTAAGTTAGTTACGGTAACTTCAAGTTGTTGTGCATTAGCTGTAGTTATACCGCTAGCCAATAATAGTGCGGTGGCTGTGGTTAAAGTTAGTTTTTTAATTTTCATTGTCATGCGTCCTTCATACTTTAATTAAGTTAAGTCAAAATAAATTCAACTAAAGTATGCACAATAAAAATGTCAGAAGGGTCACGTGACCTTCACAAGAAAATCACAAAAGTATCACAGCCATAAATTAATGATTAAAACTACTTCACTAAACGCTCAACACCTTTACTCATGTTATAAATATCATGAGGATTAAACCCTAAAGTGGCATGAAAATCTTTGGCTTTTAAGCCGTATTGCTGACGAAATTTTTCGCCATCAGGTGAAGATACAATAACAAAATAACTTTGTGCATTATCTTGAGAAGGTGTATTGCTAGCAACCTTACCTAACCCTTGCAAAGTTAATGTAATTATTTTGCCTGTCATTACTTTTTGCGATTTGTTTGCAAGCGCTTTAAGCAATTTTTTGTATTCAAAGGGATTAATTAATGTCACATGAAATCCCTGTTGATCTCGGGCTATTTGATTGCTTCTAAACAGCTTAAATTGTTGTTCACCTAAAAGACGCTTTAATTGTGTTAAATAAACCTTAACATCAGCTGGCGCGATAGCTGCGCCAATATAAACCAAGCCCGTGCTATCGCTTAATTCTACAATTTTGCTTGTTATGATTTTTTCGTCACTATAAGGTGATTTTTTGATTGAGTCGGCTCTAGTGATACAACTCATCATTAACAGCACACTTAAACACCAGCAAGTTAAATTTTTCATTAGCTATTATGCTCCGCAAGTAAAGCGATTAAATCATCTTCACTTAATATTTTCACACCGAGATCTTGTGCTTTCGTCAGCTTAGATCCCGCTTTTTCGCCCGCAACTAAATAATCAGTTTTCGCAGAAACACTCCCTGAAACTTTAGCGCCCAGAGCTTGTAATGCGGCTTTAGCATCACTACGCCCCATTTGACTTAAGGTGCCTGTGATCACATAAGTTAAGTCTTTAAGTGGTTGTTGTTCGGCTGATTTTGGCTCTATCGCTGGCCATGACATTATTTCATTTAATTTACGCACAACAGCTAAGTTATGCTCTTCTTTAAAAAAGTTAATAATATTTTTAGCGACCACTTCCCCCACATCAGCAACTTGTTGTAATTCTTCTAAACTCGCTGATTGAATATTCTCTAAGGTTAAAAAATGGTTCGCTAAGTTATTAGCCGTCGCTTCGCCGACTTCACGAATACCTAAACCATAAATAAATTTAGCTAACGTGGTTTTTTTCGCTTTTTCTAAGGAATTAATTAAGTTTTGTGCCGACTTTTTCCCCATTCGCTCCATGGTACTAATTTGAACTTCGGTTAGTGAAAATAAATCAGCTGGTGTAGTAATGAGCTTTTCATCAACTAATTGTTCGACTAATTTATCCCCTAATCCATCAATGTCATGCGCTTTACGTGAGGCAAAATGTTTAATGGCCTCTTTACGTTGAGCTTCACAAAATAGCCCAGCAGTACAGCGTAATACGGCTTCCCCCTCAGCTTTAGCCACAGGTGAATGACAAACAGGGCAAGCTTTAGGGAATTCTATATCAACAGCATTATCACCCCGTTTATCCAACACCACACTAACAATTTGAGGAATAACATCACCCGCACGGCGAATAATAACAGTGTCGTGTATTTTTAATCCTAAGCGTTCTATTTCATCTTGATTATGTAAGGTTGCATTACTTACCGTCACACCTCCAACAAACACAGGTGTTAAGCGAGCAACAGGCGTGATAGCTCCCGTTCGACCCACTTGAAATTCAACGGCTTCAACTTGTGTTAACTCTTCTTGCGCAGGAAATTTATAGGCCATCGCCCAACGCGGTGCACGCGCCACAAAGCCTAATTTTTTTTGTAATTGAATATCATCAACTTTTAAAACAGTACCATCAATCTCATAACTTAAACTATCGCGTTTTGCTAAAATATCTTGATAAAAGTCAGTACATTGTTCACTATTTTTTAATAAGCGAACTTCTGGACACATAGGTAAACCTAAGGTTTTTAATTGACATAAACGTTTATAATGAGAATTAGCCAACCAAGGATGGTCACTGTTTTTATTGGTGATACTTTCAACACTATCCCCTTTATTACCAACAAAACCTAAGCCATAAGCATAAAAAGCTAAGTTGCGCTGTGCGGTAATTTTTGAATCTAATTGACGTAAGCTACCCGCGGCGGCATTACGTGGATTAGCAAACGTTTTTTCACCTTTTTTAAGCGCCCTTTCATTTAAAGCATTAAAACTGGCTTTAGGCATAAAAACTTCACCACGAACTTCTAAAATATCAGGATAATCATT
>WGGB01000094.1 GCA_015491935.1 Alteromonadaceae bacterium | reverse complement strand
ATTACTAAAGGCCGACATGATCCTTGTGTTGGCATTCGTGCCGTTCCTATTGCTGAAGCGATGTTAGCACTTACTTTAGTTGATCATTATTTGCGTAACCGTGGACAAAATGCTGATGTGCAGTGTCATACGCCAAAAGTTGCGCCTTAATAATGTACCTTTGTAGATTGCTGCTTGCTGTAACGCTTGCCAAAGGAAGATAAGATTTGCCCACAACACTTTTTTTAAAACTTTCTGCCAATTATTTTTTCTATTTTGCGGTGTTAGGGTTATTTGTACCTTATCTTAGTATTTTTCTGAATGGTAAGCACTTTTCATCACGAGAAATTGGTGAAATTCTTGCTATTGTTACTGCCTCTAAAATTATTGGCCCATCATTATGGGCTATGTTTGCAGATAAAACGGGCAAACAACTAAGTATTATTCGCCTTGGTGCTTTGTTGTCTCTATTATTTTTTACCGCGTTAGCTTGGCTAAATAGTTATTGGTTAATCACCTCTGTTTTATCATTGTTTACCTTATTTTCAGCTGCTATTTTACCGCAAATAGAAGTGATGACACAAAATAGTATTCGCCGTAGTGCTAAAATTTATGCGCGTATTCGTTTGTGGGGAAGCATTGGATTTATTGTACTCGCGGTATTTAGTGGTGAAATTATCGCGCGATTTTCACAACAAGCCTTTGTTTATTTAGGCTCGTTGGTCTTGCTACTTTTATATTTAACTACCTTAATTTTAAAACAACCTAAAATAAAATCTTCTGCAACGATTAAGCAATCATCATTAATAAGTAAATTACTTTGCTGGCGCTTTACTTTGTTTTTTTTATCAGGTGTGTTTTTACAAATTAGTTTTGCACCTTATTATGGTTTTTTTGCCTTATACCTGCGTGATTTAGGATACCCCGCTTATGCTGCGGGGTTATTTATTTCACTAGGTGTTGTGGCTGAAATTTTTATTTTTATCAATGCAGGTAAAATATTTACGCTTTTCACTATAAAATCTGTACTTGTGTTTAGTTTATTCGTTACCGCTTTACGCTGGTTTTTGCTTGCCAAATATGCTGATAATGCTTGGTTACTTGCCTTTAGCCAAATATTACACGCAGCGAGTTTTGGTTTGTATCATAGCGCTTCTATTTTGTTTATACAGCAACACTTTGATACTAATCAACAATCACGCGCACAGGCCATTTATATTGGCGGTGTTTATGGAGTTGGCGGAGCTATTGGTGCATTTGCTACAGGTATTTATTGGCTTAATGGTCAAGGCGCTGAGCATACGTTTATGCTAGCGGCATTAATGGCCTTTATTGGTTCGTTATTCGTTTTATTAATGAGGAACGCTAAAAAGTCGTTTGCCTGATGCAACTTTTTTAGTATTATGTGCTTTAGTTATAATATTTAGTTTAACTTTATATTGAGATATTAATGTTATTATCTTTTTTTCAGAGATCACTGATCATGCTTTTTTTGCTGGCTTTTATTAGTCAAGCAAGTGCATCGTCGTTGATGTCGGTAAGAATGATATTAATGTCTAACGATATGACAACAATGGTGCATACTATGGATAGTCAGCAAATGACTAGTATGCAGCAAGATCATACTGATGGTGATATGAGTGACAAGCAACAATGTTGTCAACAAAATTGCCATTGCAGTGTTAATGGTTGTGCTTTTACAGCATTAATCAGTGATGCCACTATTCAACAAGCTCTGATTGATAGTATGGATGCTATTCATTTTCCGCTATTAATTAATAACAATCAATATCCAAAATCTTTATATAGACCTCCAATACAGGGCTAATTCACAGCCTTTTTACGCCTGAAATTTGTATTTTTACTTTTATTGGTAATGAAACTTCCTTAGCGCGTTTGTTTTTTATTCATTTTATTTACTACATTTTAATCCTCTTTATTAGGAGTTTTTGATTATGAACAATAATCAGCCTAAATATCGTTTAAGTTTGCCCTTAATCTGCCTATTGTTGCCAACTGCTTTTGGGGCACAAGCGGATCAGCAACTCAGTTTTCAACAAGTAATCGCCACGGCTCAAAAAAATGATCCTTGGCTCAAAGGAAATCGCCATAAACAAAAGGCGGTTGTTGCCATGAGTGCTGCTGCAGGTTCTTTGCCTGATCCTAAAATGTCTATTAACTTACTTAATTTACCAACCGACGGTTTTGCCTTTAATCAAGAGGCGATGACTCAATTTAAAGTGGGTATAGCACAAGTTATTCCACGTGGTGATACGTTAGCATTAAAAAGTAAACGCTTAAAAATTAAAAGTGAGGCTTTTCCCTTTCAACGACAAAATCGCCAAGATAAAGTAGCAGTAACGGTTGGTCAATTATGGCTAGACGTTTATAGAGTACAACAAACCATTGCGTTAATTGAAAAAGACAGAGCATTATTTTTACAACTCGTTGATGTTGCTGATGCAAGTTATTCTTCGGCAGTAGGTAAAACTCGTCAACAAGATATTATTCGAGCGCAATTAGAGTTAACGCGCTTAGATGATCGTTTAACTAAGCTTGAACAGCAAAAAGAGGCGTATCAAGGAAAATTATCGCAATGGTTAATTAGCTCAGTTAACACTAATAATATGGCTGTTGTTAATGTTACTGCGAAAAAGTTACCACAACTTGATTTACTCGCTAAAAATTTATTCACAGACAATGAACATCAACAAGCCAATCAATTAGTTCCTTATTTTAATCAGCATCCTGCAATATTAGCGTTAGATAAAAAAATTGCAGCCACTAAAACGGGTATCAATTTAGCTAAACAAAAGTATCAACCACAATGGGGCGTTAATGCCGCTTATAGTTACCGTGCAGATAAGCCTAATGGTGATAATCGAGCTGACTTTATGTCGGTTGGCGTTACCTTTGATTTACCGTTATTTACTGAAAATCGTCAAGATAAAGAAGTGTCGGCGGCTATTTCACAAACTGAAGCCGTTAAAACAGAAAAGCTATTGTTATTAAGAAAATTTATCGGCGCATTTAATAGTGGTAAAGGTCGGTTATTACGATTACGCGATAGACAAGCCCTTTATCAAAAAACATTATTACCACAAATGCATGAGCAAGCTGAAGCCTCATTAAATGCTTATACCAATGATGATGGTGATTTTGCTGAGGTTGTGCGCGCACGTATCGCAGTGCTTAATGCTGAAATTGAACAATTAAACCTAAATGTAGAACAACAAAAAATAAACTTAACCCTTAATTATTTATTCGCGGGCACACTTAACCGTAATTCTGCCACCGCATCTGCCGACTTACTTGGCGAATAGGAGATAAAAAATGAATTCAGCTAAAAAATCAAGAGCAATGACTATTATTGCTACCGCTATTGTTAGTGCTATTTTGGGCGGTGCTATCGCATTGTCTTTTAATGAAAATTCTGCAAACGTTACCAATGCACAAACTGGTAGCTCAGATAAAACAACAACGGCAAAGAAAAAACCTTTATATTGGGTTGCCCCAATGAATCCTGATTATAAACGTGATAAACCAGGCAAGTCACCTATGGGCATGGATTTGATCCCCTACTACGGTGATGATGGAAAAGGACCAGACGCGGGTAAAGGCACTATTCGTGTTAATCCCGATGTAATTAATAATTTAGGTGTACGTACTGCCACGGCGCAAATTAAAAACTTACATACCCAAATAGATACAGTAGGTTATGTTACTTACGATGAAGATCGCTTAATTCATATTCACCCGAGGGTAAAAGGTTGGATTGAAAAACTTTACGTTAAAGCAGTAGGCGATCCCGTTACAAAAAATCAGCCCATTTATGATATTTATTCACCTGAGCTGGTTAATGCACAAGAAGAGTTATTGCTCGCATTAGATAGAAAAAATAAACGTTTAATTACCGCAGCTAAAAATCGCTTAGTGGCATTGCAAGTGCCCAATAAAGCCATTGAACTGTTAATGAAACACCGAAAAGTGCAGCAAACAGTGACTTTTTATGCGCCACAAGGCGGTGTCGTTGAAGATTTAAAAATACGCGAAGGATTTTTTGTTAAACCGGGTTCAACCTTAATGGCTATTGGCGATTTATCTGAAGTTTGGGTTGAAGCTGAAGTATTTGAACGCCAAGCCAGTGAAGTTAAAACGGGTACTGCGGTAACGATGACTTTAGATTATTTACCGGGGAAAACATTTACAGGCAGCGTTGATTATATTTATCCAACGCTTGATGCAAAAACCCGTACTTTAAAAGTTCGCTTACGCTTTAACAACTTCAATGGTGAATTTAAGCCGAATATGTTTGCACAAGTTGCTATTCATACAAATGGTGATAAAGCTTTACTTATTCCTAAAGAAGCATTGATCCGTACGGGAGATCAAGACCGAGTGGTACTCGCGTTAGGAAAAGGTAGTTTTAAATCTATTGCGGTAACGGTTGGGCGTTTTGATAGCAATAATGTTGAAATACTCTCAGGACTTGAAGCAGGCGAAAAAGTCGTCAGTTCGGCACAGTTTTTATTAGATTCAGAATCGAGTAAAACTTCAGATTTTAAACGTATGAATCATGACACGGCTGATGAAGCAGGTGATATGTCAGGTATGGATATGTCGAATACCGATTCAACAACAACAGGCGTTCAAAAAATAGTTTCAGCCACAGTAAATGGTACGGTAGTCTCAGTAATGCCTAAGCACCGTATGGTAACTATAGATCGTGAAGCCATTAAAAAATGGAATAGAGAACCCGCACAGGTTGATTTTATTGTCGCTAAAAATGTAGATATGGCGTTATTTAAATCAAAAGCTTATGTGATGTTTACTTTTGAAGTACGTGATGGTGATTTTATGATTGTGAGTGCTATGCCAATGGCTAACGCTAAAGTTAAGGTGAGCGAAACATCTACTTCAGTGACAGATAGCAAACAAGAAGGAGCGCAATAATGATCGGATCAATTATTCGTTGGTCGGTGGGTAACCGCTTTTTTGTTCTACTCGCTACCTTTATTATCGTTGGTATTGGCTTGTATTCGGTAAAAAATACTCCTGTAGATGCCTTGCCTGATCTTTCTGATGTGCAAGTTATTATTAAGACAAGTTATCCTGGTCAAGCGCCACAAGTGGTTGAAGACCAAGTCACTTATCCATTAACTACCGCGATGCTATCGGTACCCGGTTCGGTCACGGTACGCGGTTATTCATTTTTTGGTGACTCTTATGTGTATGTTATCTTTGATGAAAAAACCGATCTCTATTGGGCTCGTTCACGAGTTTTAGAATATTTAAGCCAAGTAGCACCAAGCTTACCAGCAAATGCTAGACCGCAATTAGGGCCTGATGCCACAGGTGTCGGCTGGGTTTATATTTATTCATTAATAGATAAAACAGGGCAACACGATTTAAGTCAATTACGCAGTATTCAAGATTGGTTTTTAAAATATGAATTGCAAACCGTGCCAGGTGTGTCAGAAGTTAGTGTGCTTGGTGGTATGGTTAAACAATACCAAGTCAAAATTAATCCTGATAAATTGCGTGCTTTCGGTATTCCACTATCACATATTCAAACCGCGATAAAACGAGGTAATCAAGAAATTGGGGCTTCAGTAGTCGAAATGGCTGAAGCTGAATATATGGTACGAGCAACAGGCTATTTAAAAAGTACTGAAGATTTAGAAAATATTCCGCTTGGTGTTAATAAAAATGGCACACCAATACTGCTTAAAGATGTTGCTGAAATAGGCACAGGCCCACAAATGCGCCGGGGTATTGCCGAACTCAATGGTGAGGGTGAAACGGTTGGTGGTATTGTTGTTATGCGTTTTGGTGAAAATGCGCAACAAGTGATTGACGGTGTTAAAGAAAAATTAGAGCAACTTAAAAAAGGTTTACCTGACGGTGTTGAAATTGTTCCCGTTTATGACAGATCGGCGTTAATTGAACGCGCGGTCGATAATCTTGCTGATAAATTACTTGAAGAATTTATTGTGGTTGCCTTAGTTTGTATGGTGTTTTTATTTCATATTCGCTCATCATTAGTGGCTATTCTTAGCCTACCTGTTGGTATTTTGACCGCTTTTACTATTATGCATTGGCAAGGGCTTAATGCCAATATTATGTCGCTAGGTGGTATTGCCATTGCGATTGGTGCGATGATTGATGGTGCCATTGTAATGATAGAAAACATGCATAAACACATGGAAGCTCTTGATAAAAAAGGAACGCCGCTCACTAATGAAAACCGCTGGCAAATAGTCGCAGAGTCAGCAAGTGAGGTCGGTCCCGCATTATTCTTTAGTTTGCTTATTATTACCGTTTCTTTTGTGCCTGTCTTTACACTAGAAGCACAAGAAGGGCGGATGTTTTCGCCATTAGCTTTTACTAAAACATTTTCAATGGCTGCTGCAGCTGCATTAGCAATAACATTAGTACCTGTTTTAATGGGGTATTTTATTCGCGGAAAAGTATTACCTGAGCATAAAAACCCAGTAAATCGTATCTTATCTGCACTTTATATGCCGGCATTAAAAACGGTATTACGCTTTCCTAAAATCACGTTAATTGCTGCCGTTGCTTTATTAGGTGTTGGTTTATATCCATTAGATAAAATTGGTAGTGAGTTTATTCCGCCACTTGATGAAGGTGATTTAATGTATATGCCAACGACTTACCCTGGCATTTCTATTGGTGAAGCGCGTAAATTACTACAGCAAACCGATAAACTGATTAAAACAGTACCAGAAGTCAAAACCGTATTTGGTAAGGTTGGGCGTGCTGAAACCGCAACTGATCCCGCGCCATTAACGATGATCGAAACTTTTATTCAACTAAAACCGCATGAGCAATGGCGTGAGGGGATGACTACTGAAAAATTAAAAAAAGAATTTGATGCTTTAGTTAAATTACCAGGAGTGACCAATGCGTGGGTAATGCCAATTAAAACTCGTATAGATATGTTAGCTACAGGTATTAAAACCCCCGTGGGTATTAAAATTGCGGGACCAAAATTAGAGGTAATTCAAGATATTGGTAAGCAAATTGAAGTTATTTTAAAAGATGTCCCAGGTACCGCCTCGGTTTACTCAGAACGCGTGGCTGGTGGGCGCTATATCAAAGTAGACATTCAACGTGCTAAAGCGGCTCGATATGGTTTAAACATTGCTGATATTCAGCAAGTGGTTGCAACGGCTATTGGTGGTATGAATGTAACAAAAACGGTTGAAGGGCTAGAGCGTTATCCCGTGAATTTACGTTATCCGCAAGACTATCGTAATTCACCAGAACAATTGTCATTATTACCTATTGTTACGCCAAATGGACAACGAATTACCTTAGGTGATGTTGCCAATGTATTTGTTGAAGATGGGCCGCCGGGGATCAAATCAGAAAATGCTCGTTTAAATGGTTGGGCGTTTGTTGATATTGACGGTGTTGATGTTGGTACTTATGTAGAGAATGCCCAAAAAGTTGTCAACAATAAATTAAAACTACCAGCCGGTTATTCTATTAGTTGGGCGGGGCAGTATGAATATATGCAACGGGCGAAAGAAAAACTGACTTATGTCGTGCCGTTAACACTAGCGATAATTATCGTTTTACTTTATATCAACTTTAGAAACGTGATTGAAGTGTTAATGATCATGGGGACGTTACCGCTCGCTATGGTGGGTAGTATTTGGTTGATGTATATCCAAGGCTTTAACTTTTCTGTAGCGGTAAGTGTTGGTTTTATTGCCCTCGCTGGGGTTGCTGTTGAAATTGGAGTCATTATGTTGGTGTATTTAAACCAAGCGTATCAAGCCATGCTTAAAACTAACCAAGAAAAAGGCATAGTGACCAGTAAAACTGATGTTTTGCAGGCTGTAATGGAAGGTGCAGGTTTACGTGTTCGCCCTGTAATGATGACTGCAACCGCGATTATTGCTGGCTTACTACCCATATTATATGGTACAGGCACAGGTTCAGAAGTTATGAGTCGTATTGCCGCACCTATGGTGGGCGGTATGGCGAGTGCGGTGATATTAACCTTACTCGTGTTACCCGCACTGTTTTATTTGTGGCGTTCATCGGGGCTTAAAAAAGCTTAGTTAATTATAAAGCTCCTAGAAGCTAGAAATTAGTTGCTAGGAGCTAAGTCAATTAACGGAAAAATTACTTTATTATAAAAACAATAATTTAAACATGAGAAAGCTCAATATTGAGAAGAGAATGGCAATAGTTAAAACAAGTCGAAAACTACATAAATGGTTAATGCTATTCGTTGGTGCGCAATTATTAATTTGGGCAGCAACGGGCACCTATATGGTAGTGATGGATATTGATTATATTCATGGCGACTCATTAGTTACTGCTTATAAAAACGCTAAAGCAAATGATGAGTTAAACGTCGAACAAATAAACTTCAGTTTAAATACGCTTTTACAACAATACCCTAATGCTGAAAAAGTCAATTTAACGCTGTTGCAAGGCAAAGCGGTTTATCAATTTAAAGTGGGTAAAAAGTGGCAATTAGTTTCTGCTAAAACAGGTGAGCTATT
>WGGB01000093.1 GCA_015491935.1 Alteromonadaceae bacterium | reverse complement strand
TGGAAGTTATCAACTGAGCAAAAAATGCAAGCAAGAAATGGTTTACCACTACACGCGCATACTCAAATTTACCGTGAACAATCTGAAGATTTAAGCTGGCGATTTATATATAACCCTATTATTGCATGGGTTAATTTTATTACGCGCAATATAGGTAAAATTCAAACAGGGCATTTACGTCATTATTTAGCCTATTCATTTTTTACTTTGATATTGTTGTTATGGCTGATTTCATAACTATTTTTAATAATCGTACTTTTTGCCGTAGTTTAGGTTACTTAAACTCTATTTGGATGGTGTTTTTATGCTAGATTTGATCGATTTTAAAGGTTGGCTGTTAGTTATAATACAAACGTGGATGTTTGTATTTTTAGCTCCTTTATTGGTGGGCTGGTTAACTTGGCTTAAATGTCATTTACAAAACCGTCGTGCGCCTTCATTGTTACAGCCGTATCGTAATTTATGGCGTTTGTTCCATAAAGATGTGTTGCTGCCTAAACACGCGTCATTAATTTTTCGTATGAATCCATATATTGTCGCTGGGGTTATGTTAATAGCTGCCTCTATTATTCCGCTTTTTGTTGTGCGAATGCCGTCATCTGCTACTGCTGATGTTATTGTTTTAGTCGGTTTTTTTGCTTTAGCAAAATTTTTTCAATCGCTTGCTGCTATGGACATAGGAACCGCTTTTGGTGGTATGGGCGCAAGTCGAGAAATGACCGTATCGGCACTAGCAGAGCCTGCTATGTTAATGTCAGTTTTTACCTTGGCGATGGTGGCACATAGTACTAATTTATCTACCGTTGTTGAAACCTTAATACAACATGGCTTGGTATTACGACCATCACTACTCTTTGCCTTTGCTGGTTTAGTGTTAGTTGCTATTGCTGAAACAGGACGTATTCCTGTTGATAATCCGAGTACGCATTTAGAGTTAACCATGATCCATGAAGCAATGGTATTAGAGTACAGTGGTCGAATGCTGGCTTTAATTGAATGGTCATCAATGACTAAGTTGATGATTTATGGTGTATTAATTTGTAATGTGTTTTTCCCTTGGGGTATTGCATTACATCACGATTTTTATTCAATGTTTATTGGTTTTATTGCCATAGCCAGCAAATTGATGCTGTTGGGTGTGTTTTTAGTGGTTGCTGAAACTGTTTTAGCTAAAATGCGTTTATTTCGTGTGCCGATATTTTTATCGCTTGCCTTTACGTTATCTTTATTAGGTTTGCTTAGTTATATTATTTTGGAGGTCGGTTCATGAATATAATGTCACTGCCATTAAGCGAGCAAGCTATTTTATTGTTTGCGGGTATGGTGTTATTCACCTCATTTTCACTTTTAGCACAACCTCGTATTGTGGCAGCAATTCGTATGTTTGCATGGCAAGGTGTTTTATTGTCTATTGTTACCGTTATGGTTGCGGTTGATACGGGTTTACATCATTTATATATTTCGGCCTTACTAACCTTATTAATGAAAGCCATTTTTATTCCGTGGTTATTACATCGCTTAGTTCATAAAATGGAATTTCAACGCGAACAAGATATTTTACATCATCCCGTTCTAGTTTTATTAGCTGGCGGTGTTTTAGTGATTTTTTGTTATTCCATTGCTTTACCTATTGAACGGTTAGGTAATTCGGTTACTCAACCCATTATAGCACTCAGCATGGCCATGGTGATGTTGGCTATGTTGATGCTGATCACTCGCCATAAAGCGGTGAGTCAAGTAATTGCTTTTATGGCCATGGAAAATGGTTTATTTTTTGCCGCCGTTTCTGCTACTCATGGTATGCCCATGGTGGTTGAATTAGGTATTGCTTTTGATGTATTTGTTGCTGCCATTATTTTTGGCGTCTTTTTCTTTCATATTAAAGATAGTTTTGATTCTTTAGATGTAGATCACTTGTCTAGTTTGTCGGAGTCAGATCAATGATGGTCGTATATTTTTTAGTCGGCACCCCTTTATTCGGCGCTTTATTGTTAGGTATTGTCGGGCATAAAAAAGAGGGTGCTCGCATTAATTTACTGCTGTCGTTTTTAACGATGATCAGTAGCTTGTATTTAGTTTATCTTATTAGCCAACAGCAAATTTTAGGGAATGATAGTAGTGATTTTTATATTGATTCTTTAAATGTTTATTTATTAGCGTTGACGGCTGTTGTTGGTTTTACCACCGCATTTTTTTCGGGGCCTTATATGCTCCATGAAGCCAAAGTACGTAAATTGTCTGATGCGCGTATGCGTTTATATCATAGTAGTTATCAAGGTTTTATTTTTACTATGTTATTAGGTCTAAGTACCAATAACTTAGGTGTTTTATGGGTTTCGCTCGAAGGCGCAACATTAACCACAGTGTTATTGGTTAGTTTATATAGAACGCCATCATCAATTGAAGCTGCTTGGAAATATTTTATTCTTTGTGGTGTTGGTATCGCACAAGCGCTTTTTGGTACAGTCTTGGTTTATTTTGCTGCGGCTAAAGTGATCCCTAATGTTGAAGATTCCTTATTATGGACGCAATTATTTGCTCATGCGGGTGAATTAAATCCAGTGATTATCACTATTGCCTTTGTTTTTTTATTAGTTGGGTATGGTACTAAAGTTGGTTTGGTTCCACTACATAACTGGTTACCCGATGCGCACTCAGAAGGGCCAACACCAATGTCAGCGGTGTTATCTGGCTTATTATTAAATGTTGCTTTGTATGCGTTAATCCGTATTAAAATGATCACTGATCTTGCTTTAGAGGGTGAGCAAACAGTACATATTCAAAACTTAGCGGGTTATTTAATGATGGGATTTGGTTTAATTTCATTTACAGTCGCGGTGTTATTTTTACATAGACAACGTGATATTAAACGGCTATTTAGTTATTCATCTATTGAGCATATGGGATTAATGACGTTTGCTTTTGGTTTAGGTACTCCGCTTTCAACCTTTGCAGGTTTATTACATATGTTAGTGCACGGTTTAACTAAATCGGCTATTTTTATTAGTGTGGGTCATGCGGCACAAATTGCAGGTACGCAAAGTATTGAAAAAATTAGAGGCTTAATACAAACTCAACCTAAAGTAGGTTGGGGTTTGTTAATAGGAACTGTCGTCATTGCGGGTTTTCCTCCCTTTGGTATTTTTACCAGTGAGTTTTTATTATTAAGTTCAACGGTACATACTTATCCTTGGCTTGCCATACCTTTATTGATGGGGTTATCTATTGCCTTTGCTGGATTATTTAAACATATTCAACCTATGTGTTTTGGTAATAAACCAGAAAATCAACAGCCTGTTAAAGCAACGATGTGGCCAGTATTTCTTCATTTAATCATTGTTTTATGGTTAGGCTTGGCAATACCAGAACAATTATCACAATGGTTTAACAATGTAACTATATTGATCACTGGGAGTGGTGTGTTATGAGTGATAATACATGGCAACAAATATTATTTACTGAATTAAAACGTTTAAATATTACTTATAAATCACAACAATTACAATATCTTACTTTGTCTATTGACGCTACTGATTGGTCGAAAATAAGTAATGTTTTACGTGGGTTAGAAGCTCGCTTTAGTGGTGTATGGGGGGATGTTTTAAGAACAAATATTGATGTTTATGCCTTATTTAGCCTTGAGCAACATTACCTTTTAGTAAAAACTAATCTACCTGAACCACCTTTTAGTTTACCCTCTATTAGTACTTGTTACCCTGCGGCAAACCGTATGGAAAGACATATGCGAGATTTACTTGGTGTTGAATTACAAGATAGTCCAGATGATCGCCGTTGGACTCGTCACCAAGCATGGAAAGACAAAGAATACCCATTACATGAAAACTTTCCCATTAAAAGAACTTCATATAAAAAGACAGATGGTGATTGTAAATATCCTTTTTTTCAAACTCAAGGTAGCAGTGTTTGTGAGGTTCCTGTAGGGCCTATTCATGCGGGAATTATTGAACCAGGACATTTTCGTTTTCAAGTCATTGGTGAAACGGTTCTTAATTTAGAACAACGTTTTGGTTACACTCATAAAGGTATTGAAAAAATTGCTATCGGTAAAACACCAGCACAATTATTAAAGCTTGCTGCTCGTGTTTCGGGTGATAGTAGTGTTGCAAACACTTGGTGTGCTGCTATGGCAATTGAAACAGCGAGTAATGTTAAGGTACCAGAACGTGCTATTTATTTACGTGCTATTTTATTAGAGCGTGAACGTATCGCTAATCATATTGGTGATATTGGTGGTATTTGTAATGATGTTGGTTTTGCTTTTGCTCATCATCAAACTGCTCGTTTGCGTGAGTTATGGCAGCGTACCAATGCGCAAATATTTAATCACCGTTTATTAATGGATACTATTGTTATTGGTGGTGTTGCAAACGATATTAATCCCGATCAAATACAAAGCTTATTACAAGAGTTAGATACTATTAGCCGCGATTTTGATCAATTTATTGATATTATTCAAGACTATCCTTCACTTGAAGATAGGCTTGCTACGACTGGATTTTTACCTCATGGTACGGCAAAAGCTTTAGGGTGTTTAGGTTATGTCGGTCGTGCCAGCGGTATTGATGTTGATGTTCGTCGTAATAATTCTTACCCGCCGTATGATAAATATAAAGTTCAACACGTATTACATAGTGATGGTGATGTTTTAAGCCGTCTACAAGTTAGAGTTGAAGAAACCCGTTCGTCATTTAAATTATTAAGTGCGTTGCTACATGGTTTAGCCAGTGGAGATATTGTAAATAGTAAAATTACTTTATTACCCAATAGCCAAGCTTTAGGCATTGTTGCTGCTTGGCGTGGTGAAATGTTGGCCTTTATTCGTTTGGATGACAGGGGAAATATCGCACGTTATTATCCGCGAGATCCAAGTTGGTTAAATTGGCCGGCATTAGAAGCCTTAATAGATGATAATATTATTGCTGATTTTCCTGTGTGTAATAAATCGGTAAATGGTTCATATTCAGGTGTAGATTTATAAAGGTTTATTATGTTTTCAGTATTAAAAAAAATCACTAAAATTGGTATTATTAGCGAAAAAATTATCCAACTAACGCCACAAGATGAAGACTTTAAACAACTTGGCTTGGCATTAAAAACGCAAATTTCTAAGCATTTTTCTGGATCTGTCGCTATTCGAGCCGTAGACTCTGGTTCTTGCAATGGTTGTGAATTAGAAATACACGCAATAAATAATGCTTTTTATAACGCTGAACAGTATGGGATTCATTTTGTTGCTTCACCACGCCATGCCGATATTTTATTGGTCACTGGTACTGTAAGCAAACACATGGAAGAAGCACTATTGCGTGCCTATCAAGCCATGCCTGATCCTAAGTGGGTTATTGCAGTGGGAGAATGTGGTATTAATGGTGGTATTTTTGGTGAAAATTATGCAACGTTAGGTGGTGTGAGTAAAGTATTACCCGTTGATCTTCATATTTCAGGGTGTCCACCAACACCTACGCAACTATTACAAGGGATCTTAACCTTGTTATCTCAAGCTAAATAAATACAAAAATAATATAATAAACCTTGTTTTTTTAGTCGTTATCACCATTTCTACTATATAACCATAGTGTTGTTTTATAAATACAGCATTATGGTGAGTTACGGTGAATTTTTACCCTCATATATGGGTATATAATTAAATAAAAATAAATTGTTATTAATATTGTCTATTATTTTAATAGTACTTTTATTGAATAACATTGTGTTGTTGATGTTGGAGAAAAAGATGAGAAGTTTACCCTTATATGATGTAGAGCAAGTAGATGAACTTGCATGGCCCGAAAATTATCAAGAAATTAGCGTTGATTCTCCTGCTTTAGTTGTACTAACCGATTTTAAAAAGTATAAACCGTTAGTGATAGATGAAAGTGTGAGCGCTCATGAAACTGAGCAATTAATGTTAAATGCTCACGTACGTTTAAAAATTGTAGTTGATAAAAACAATAAATTTTTAGGTGTTGTTAGTTTAACTGATATTCATCATCAAGAAATTATGAAAAAAGTAGCCGCAGGTTATGAGCATGATGATTTATTAGTAACAGATTTTATGCATCCTAAATCTCAATTAAAAGCAATTGATTATAATGATTTGAAAAATGCGACAGTAGGGGATTTATTAGAAACATTAAAAACAAATGGTGAACGCCATTGTTTAGTGATAGATAAAGAAGCCCATAATATTCGTGGTGTTGTCTCTTCGAGTAATTTAGTGCGTTTATTAAAATTAAATTTTGATTTAACTACACCACCTTCATTTGTTGATATTTTTAGCGTTGTGCATGGTTAATTAAAACAGTAGGTTAGCTTTTTAATCCTTTAAGGATATCTTTGCAGCGTAAACTTTATCATCTGAAAACGTGATGTCACAGTTTACTTTAAATAATGGCCCAGAGTGATTGTAAATAATTAATTTATTTGTCGATTTTGCAAAAAAAAGGGATAGATAAATCTTGTTCCTTTGCGAGTGAATAAATTTTATTATAGGACTCTCCAAAAACAATATTGTTACAGAAATGTTCAAGTTTTTCAGTATGAGCTTGTATATAGCGATAATAAACAATGCCTAAAACGCCGATTAAAGCGATAAAGATCAATCTTATTATTAAGGTTGATCTTTTATTTTTTCGCTTACGATTATGGGCTGCTTTATTAATAATATTGTCCTTAAAAAAAACGGTAGTGTGAGCTACCGTTTTTATACATAAATAACCTTAGTTATTATTAAATTTTTGTTTAGCTTGCTTTTATATTAGGCTTTTTTTGAGTTGAGTTAGTCTTTTTTAATTGATCTTTTAACAAGATAGAAACGAGAACACCGCAAATAGCTAAACTCCATACTATTACCGCACCAGAAGGTAAATCAAACAATGCCGATGCTGCCAACCCTAAGGCATAAGCACAGGCTCCTAACAAAAAGGCATATATTAATTGTTGTGTACCCTGTAATTTACGCATTACCAGAGCAGGAACTATTAAACTAGTAAACACTAAATAAACGCCCACCAATTGCACCGATACCGTTACCGCAATAGCAAAAATTAAGTAAAAAGCACTAGGAAACCTATCTCCTATTTTTAAAACAAACCAGCTAAATAATAACGCAGCGTAAATTATGGCTGCGGGTATTAGTTGTTCGTAAGACACCCAAAGAATTTGTCCAACTAATAAATCTTTTAAATGTTCACCCCCATGAGGATTATTGGCAAGCAATAATAACGACATGGTTGCGGCTAAGACAAAAAGAACACCTATTAATGCTTCTTGAATATTGCCAAAGCGTTTTTCAGTCCAACGTAGTAGCATAGCGCCTAAAATGGCGGTAGAAACTGCCGCCATTTGTACTTGCCATGGTGAACTATCCCAACCAAATTGATCAGCAGCAATGACACCAATACCAGCGATTTGCGCGACGGCCAAATCAATAAATATAATACCCCGTTGTAATACCAACCGTCCTAAGGGAACATGAGTTGATAGAACCAATAAACCAGCTGCAAAAGCTGGGCCAAGTATTGATAAATCTAATGCTTGCCAATTCATTATTTATCCTTAGTTAATGTATTCGTTATTAAGTTAAAAGTATTATTATAAAGACTAAATAAATCTTTTGCCTTATCGTCTCCTCCCACCGTAAAAGGAAGTGTTACCGATGGAATACCAGTACGTTTTGACAACCATTTTGATGCACGTTCATCTTGATAAGCAGCATGAATAATAATATCCGCAGGATCTGCTTTAAATTGTTTGACTAAATCAGATAAATGACCTGTTGTTGGTGGAATACCTGGTTTTTCTTCAATAGTAGCCACTTGTTTAAATTTACCAAAATCCATTAAATAATCCCAGCTAGCATGTTGCACGATAAAACGAGCACCTTTAAAGGGGCGAATTTGATTTTTCCATTTTCTTAATGATACTTTCCACCGTTGTAAAAAATTGTCAGTTTGTTTTTGATAATAGCTGGCATTAGTTGGATCAATAGTTTTCATCCGTTTAACTAAAGCTTTTGCTACCAAAGCAATATTTTTGGGACTCGTTTGTATATGAGGATTTCCTGCAGCGTGTACATCGCCTTGACTTCTATCTATTACTTTAGGTATGCCTAATAGTTTGACATGATTAGCGGCAAAGAAATAACCAGGCTTGTTTACTGCTATTTTAGGATTACTGGCACGACGCAATAACACGGGTAACCAACCGACTTCTAGATCAGCACCTGAGCAAACTAATAAATCTGCATTACGCATTTTACTAATCAGGCTTGGACGCGCCTGTACTTGATGGGGATCTTGCATCCCTGTTGTCGCTGAAAAAGTGGTGACTTTATCACCACCTAATTCTTCGGCTAATGCTTGCCATTCAGGCTCACAGGCAAAAACATTAATGTTAGCAGAAGCTATATTTACAGTACTGGTAATAAGTAGTGCACTACAAGCTAAGGTGATTTTATTTAATACTTTCATTTTATTTATACTCTATATTCGTGTTCATTGTTAGGAACAATATACTTGTTGTTATTGGCAATATATAAATTAAAAACTGTGCGCACCATGGGCACCAAAGGCAGCAATATATTGTAATGTGAACACATTATCATGTTGCCCATTTAGATTGTTTTTATCTGCTTGTAAACGAATACGGCTAAATTCACTATTAGACCAGTCAAGCATTACAGAATTTTGTGTCGGAGAATGATTAAATCCATCTAAAAAACTATTATCAAATTGATTTGGCAAATTATCAGAATGCAGACGAGAAGTTCGTACGCCTACTCGCCATTGACGAGCAAAACGATAAACACCTTGAATATACCAACCATCTTGATTTCTATCTAGGCTCGCATCAGTTAAATTAGCGTTGTTAGCGGCGCTAAAAACACCTTGCTCGTTTCTAAATAGATATTCGCCTTGTAACTTTATTTCTTGATCAGCGCGGTTACCTTGTGGTGACCATTTGTAAATAAAATCAGCAATGGTTAACTTACTAGTGCCTGTAAATAAATCTCCTGCAGGTGATTGTCTTCCATTTACATCGGCATGCATATAAGATAAACCAGCACGCCAACTCGACGACACGCCAATATCACCACCTACATGGGTAAATGCCGTCCAAACCCCAACACCTGAATTTGCAGCCCCCGCAGCAGGAAAACTATCACCACGATAAATTTCTGCACCCGATTCCCAATACAGTTTTGTTGGTGCTAACCAAGTGGATTGAATACCGTCATCACCATATTGTCCACCTAAAAAGGCTACATAAGGAAGAGGGCGATTGGCAAAATCATCAGTATGAACATGTTTATTGGTTAAATAACCTATATCAGAGAAAAAACGTCCTGCTTTAATATTAAAGCCATGACCTAAATTAATGGTTTGAATAAAGGCTTCTTCGACATTGGCTTCTCCGTCACCAAAAGAAAGTGTCGCACTACCATAAAATTTATCATCAATATTAGAGGATAAATTTAATTCTGATTCACCTAATTGCAATCCCTGTTTACCAGGGCCAGATTCATCCCCTAAGAAAAAACCAGGTAAGGCAAATTTAAAATTATTTTTGTAATTTACATAACGACCATTTAACACTACACCTATACCTGGATTAAACGTGTTATCCGCTTTTTGATTACCTTGCTGAGAAACATCAATAGCAAGTTGATCTATATTTCCCTGAGTTTCATCATTATTGTCTTCAATATCGGTTAATCTATCCTCAAGCTCAGTGATCTTATCTTGATAATTTTTTTTTAGCTGTTGTAACTCTTGCTTTAATTGCTTAATAGAAGGTGTTTTATTTTGTTTTTGAACGGTTTGTGTGGCTAAAGCTAAGTTACTGGTAGCCATGCCTATTACTGCACAAAGCAGTAAGGTGATTTTATTTAATTTCATTTGTTAACTTCTTAAATTGTTTAAATTAATTAATAGATACAAAACTATAAAAGAGAAAAATATTCATATAATTTAGTTTTAACTATTAGTAAAAGGATTATTTTTAAAGTGAAGTTGTTTTATGGGGGGGCCACGATTGTAAGTGGTTAATTGATGTACTCTAATTATACCCTGAATATTTTGTTTAAGAGCAATACTTGCTTGTATGACAGGAGTAATGGCAACATTATTATTGAGTACAAAAGGGGTATGATTAAAGTTAGTTAAACAAAGCTGACATTGGTAATCAGTAGAAAAATCTTTAACTAAATCATGCTGCTGAGCATGAACAATAGCAATATTAAAGAATAACAACCAAATACCAAGCACTAACATCCACAACGAGCGCTGCTGCGCTAGTCGTTTTAGTTGGTGATGAGTTGAATTATTCATATAATTAGCGTTGCTCTTATTTAATTATTGGTGATTTAAGTCTTTATGGATACTTTATTGTTATATTATCACAATTAATATTGTTATCATAAAAAAACTTTTGTTCTTTAGCAATATAAAAACATCACTCGTTAGTGAAAAATTGTTATCATTTGTAAATAGTTAAACTTTATCAAAAAAAACAAAGGCGAATAAAAATTTATGAATGATACAAGCAAGCAAGTGGGTTTACTGGGAGCTATTGCTATTGGTATTGGTGGCATGGTCGGTGGTGGTATTTTTGCCGTTTTAGGTGAAGCCGTGTCACTTGCACATGGTGCGACTGCTGTTGCTTTTTTATTTGCAGGTTTAGTTGCGCTGTTAACATCATATTCTTATGCTAAGTTATCGGTGGCTCATCAACAAAGTGGCGGTACGGTTATCTTTATTGATAAAGCGTTTGGTCATAATTTATTATCGGGAAGTATTAATGTAATGTTGTGGCTCAGCTATTTAGTGACAATTTCACTTTACGCTACCGCTTTTGCTTCGTATGGGGAAACATTTTTTGCAGCCAATTCCCCATGGTGGTTAAAACACCTTTTAATTAGTGTTGCTATTATTTTACCTTCGATTATTAATTTAGTGAGTGCATCTTTTGTAAGTAAATCTGAAACGATTATTGTGGTGATTAAAGTCATTTTGCTTATTTTAATTATTATATCAGGTCTTTTTTATGTAGAACCAGCAAAGCTTTCTCCAAGTAAATGGAGTAGCCCATTTACTATTATTGCTGCCGGTATGATTATTTTTGTCGCTTATGAAGGATTTGAATTAATTGCTAATGCTGCGGCTGAAATAAAAAATCCAAATACTAATTTACCACGCGCATTTTATGCTTCTGTTATTATTGTTATTTTACTTTATGTACTTATTTCAATTGTTACTGTAGGAACGGTACCAGAAGCACAATTATTAAAAGCCAAAGATTATGCTTTAGCGGTTGCCGCTGAGCCCGCATTAGGTAAAATTGGTTTTACGATAGTTGCTATTGCGGCTCTGCTATCAACTTTTTCTGCAATTAACGCCACCATTTATGGTAATGCACGTTTGGGTTATGCTCTTGCTGTTTCTGGTAATTTACCTAAGTCAATGGAAAAATTAAAAAATAATATTCCTGTTGAAGGCGTTATAGTCACTACTTTATTTAGTTTATTTATTGCTAATGCGATTGATTTAACTGAAATAGCTATTATTGGTAGTGCTAGTTTTTTACTTATTTTTGCACTGGTTAATATTAGTGCGTTTAAATTAAGAAAAAATATAAAAGCGAACTATATTATTACCTTCGTTGCATCGCTAATAAGTCTTGCCGCCTTAACCACATTATTACTACACACCTACCATAGTAAACCTCACGCTATTGAGGTGTTTCTCGCATTTATAGCTATTTCGATCATATTTGAAATGATTTATGGCATTTTTGTACGCAAGCATTTATTTAAACGAAAATACTTATGTCCATGCAGTGAATAAAGCTGTACTAACGGACTTTGCTTGATAAAATAGCGGAAATTTTTATCTACACCCTTTTGAATAAACCAAAACAATAGTATTCACCGTTTTATTATTGTTTTTATAGTGAGACATTTTATGACATTAACAACTCGATTTGCACCAAGCCCAACAGGTTACCTTCATGTAGGTGGCGCGCGTACTGCTTTATATAGCTGGTTATATGCTAAAAAAAATGGCGGTGATTTTATTCTTCGTATTGAAGATACCGATTTAGAACGTTCTACGCAAGAATCTGTTGATGCAATTATGGATGGTATGAATTGGTTAAATTTAGAATGGACACATGGTCCTTATTTTCAAACACAGCGCTTTGATCGTTATAAAGAAGTTATTGAACAATTACTGGCCTCAGGTAACGCTTATCGTTGTTATTGCACCGCAGAAGAAGTCGAAGCAATGCGAGAGGAAGCCAAAGCCAAAGGTGAAATTGAAAAATATAATGGTTTATGGCGCGATAGAACAGATTATCCAGCAGACAAGCCGTATGTTATTCGTTTTAAAAATCCACTTGACGGTGATGTAGTTATAAAAGACATGGTGAAAGGTGACATTACAATTAGTAATGAACAACTTGATGATTTAATTATTGCCCGCAGTGATGGCACTCCAACGTATAATTTAACCGTAGTCGTTGATGATTGGGATATGAAAGTAACTCATGTTGTTCGCGGTGATGATCACATTAGTAATACGCCAAAACAAATTAATATTTTAGCGGCGTTAGGTGCTGATATTCCTCAATATGCTCATATTCCTATGATTTTAGGTGACGACGGCAAACGTTTATCAAAACGTCATGGTGCCGTTAGTGTGATGCAATACCGTGATGATGGCTATTTACCTGAAGCGCTACTAAACTATTTAGTTCGTTTAGGTTGGTCACATGGCGATCAAGAAATTTTTTCACGAGAAGAAATGATTGAACTGTTTGACTTAAAAGATTGTAATCGTGCGCCGTCTGGATTTAATACCGATAAATTAATTTGGGTAAACCAGCATTACATGAAAACTCTTGCGCCTGAGTATGTTGCAGAGCATTTAGCATGGCACATGGCTGATCAAAACATTACTACTGATAATGGTCCAAGTTTAAGTGAAATAGTTAAAGTACAAGCTGATAGAGTGAAAACGCTAAAAGAAATGGCGCAAATTAGCCGTTATTTTTATCAAGACTTTACTGAATTTGACGCTAAAGCTGCGAAAAAACATTTACGCCCAGTAGCCAAAGAAGCTTTATTGTTAGTCAAAGCTAAATTGGCTGAAGTTACTGATTGGCAAGCAGAGAATTTACATAAAATTATTGATGCTACCGCAGAAGAATTAAATGTTGGTATGGGCAAAGTAGGTATGCCATTGCGTGTTGCGGTAACTGGTGCGGGTAATTCACCAGCACTTGACCTTACTTTAGCGTTACTAACAAAAGACAAAGTATTAGCGCGTATTGATTTAGCTTTGGCATTTATTGCTGAGCGTGAAGCGCAAGCTTAATCAATTTTATGTGACTTTGTCGGCGCGGATTAATTGATGAAAAAACGCCGCGAATAAGATTAAAATATTTTATAAAACAGGAAAATAAAACCTTTGCAATTTACTGATTTAAATTTAGATAAACGCTTATTAGCTACCATAGAACATTTAGGTTTTGATAAGCCGACTGAAATACAGCAACAGGCAATACCTGCGGCGATGAGTGGTCATGATTTGATCGCTTCATCAAAAACAGGCTCAGGCAAAACGCTTGCCTTTTTATTACCTGCAATGCAGCGTTTAATGAATAATCGTGCGCTAAGTAAACGCGATCCGCGTGTAGTTATTTTAACGCCAACGCGAGAATTAGCCAAACAAGTGTTTGGACAATTACGTTTACTTGCTGCGAATACTCAATTTAAATCAGTATTAATTTTAGGGGGCGAAAATTTTAATGATCAAGCTAAAACCCTTGCCAAAGACCCGCATTTTGTTGTCGCCACACCAGGACGATTAGCGGATCACTTAACCCATCGTCATTTATATTTGCAAGGTTTAGAGTTACTTATTTTAGATGAAGCCGATCGTATGCTTGATTTAGGTTTTAGCAAACAGCTTGCACAAATAAATATGGCGGCCGATCATCGAAAACGGCAAACACTGATGTTTTCAGCAACGTTAGATCATGCCCAAGTCAATGAATTTGCCAGCGATTTATTAACAAAACCAAAACGTATTGCGATTGAACACGGTCATAGCGAACATAAAGATATTAATAAGCGTTTTTATTTTAGCGATAATCTTGAGCATAAAGAAAAACTTCTTAACCATTTTTTGAGTAATGAAATACACCAACAAGTGATTGTTTTTACCGCTACGCGTAGCGATACAGAACGCTTAGCACAATTACTTATTGAACAAGGTTTTAATAGTGTAGCGTTAAGTGGCGAGCTTATGCAAAGCCAGCGTAATCAAATTATGGACAGTTTTACCAAAGGACAACAAAAAATATTAGTCACCACAGATCTTGCCTCGCGAGGTTTAGATTTACTTAACGTATCGCACGTGATTAATTTTGATATGCCTAAACATACCGAAGAATTTATTCATCGTATTGGTCGTACTGGACGAGCGGGTTCTAGTGGTGAGGCTATTTCGTTTGTAGGCCCTAAAGATTGGCTAAGCTTTAAAAATGTTGAAGGTTTTTTACAACAAAAAATTAGTTTTGAAACCGTTGAAGGCTTAAAAGCTAAATTTAATGGCGTTAAAAAGAAAAAACCAACTAAAGCCAAAAAAGTGACTGATAAAAAAGCGATAGCTAAAAAACAAGAAAAAAAACCTAAGCAACAGATCAAACAAAAAGTTAATTTTATCAGTGACAGTGCAGGGGATTTACCGATAATGCGTCGTAAAATCAAACTTGCTCCAGAAGATATTGAAAACCAATCTGTTGAAAATAAAGGCAATGAGCAAAAAGATTAACAACGATGAATCGTGCTCAGAGAAAAATCACTTAAATAGTGGAAGTTGCTTATGCGGCAAAATAACGTTTGCCGTTAAAGCGTTTTTACCGCTTGTCGGTCATTGTCACTGTACAATGTGCCAAAAATTTCATGGCGCCGCTTTTTCAACCTTTGTAGAAGTTAAACAACAAGATTTACAGTGGTTAAGTGGTGAAAAGTTATTAACGTCGTATCGCGCAGAGAATAATTCTGTGCGAAAATTTTGCTCATGTTGCGGCTCTAGTTTAGTGTTTGAATCTACATTTAACCGTACTGAAAACACTCTTGAAATTTCTTTAGCTGCTTTTGATCGCTTTGCTCAAGATGATTCCTCAAATGAAATTATTCCATCACCTGATGCACATCTTTATGTTGCCAGCAAAGTAAAGTGGCTTACCATAAATGATGGTTTACCACAGTTTAAAGCATATCGAGATAATAACTAACTAATTAATGTAAATGTATCATTTATTCATTTATCAGTTGTTCTAAGATAAACGTCGTTTGTTGAGAGCCTAATTTATTTTTTAAATAAGGTAATATTTTTTCCAACTGGCTTGCTAGTTGCCAAGGTGGGTTCACAATAAATAAGCCTGACCCTGTCATACCATATTCATCACTGTCAGGTGTTAAACAAAATTCAACCTGTAAAACATTTTTAACGCTATTGTTAGTGAAATCCCGCGCCATTTTATCTACTAATGTACGTGTTACCACCGGATACCATAAAATATAAGTGCCTGTGGCAAATTTTTGATAGGCTTTAATGATAGTTTTGACTGCTTTAGGATAATCTTCTTTTAATTCATAAGGTGGGTCAATTAACACCACTGCTCGTCTTGACGGCGGCGGCACCATAGCTAACACACCTTGATAACCATCAGATTGTTTTACAAATGATTTTTTCCAACGCTGGGTGAATTCTGTTAATAAAGCAAAGTCAGTCGGGTGCAAATCAAATAAATGCGCGTTGTCTTGACGGCGTAAAATTTGTTTAGCAATACCCGGTGAGCCTGGGTACAAGGTTAATTGTTCACTGCCTGTTTCTTTTTTATTTATCGCTTTAATTAATTCAATATAATTAATAAGCTCTTCAGGCAGATCGTTAGCATTGATAAGTTTTTCAATGCCATTTTTATACTCGCCTGTTTTTTGTGCATAATCATCATTAAGTTGATACATACCTGCGCCAGCATGGCTGTCGATATAACTAAAGCCTTTTTCTTTGCGAGTCATATAGTCAAGCGTTAACGTTAATACGCTATGTTTGAGTACATCGGCAAAATTACCCGCATGAAAAGCGTGGCGATAACTGAGCATAAAATTTCCTTAAATGAATTAAGAGTCAATGGTCTGAGGTTACTTTAGCGAGTAAAAAACGACCTACTTATAGTGTTTTTAGTAGGTCGTATCTTGCTGCGACAATATAGAGAGTTACGCTTGGCTGGCTAAATATTCTTCATAAGTGCCAGCAAAATCGGTATAACCGTCTTGAGTTAATTCAATAATACGGGTAGCTAAGCTAGAAACAAACTCACGGTCATGGCTGACAAAAACAAGAGTACCTTCATATTGTTCAAGTGCCATATTTAATGATTCTATTGATTCCATATCCATGTGATTGGTGGGTTCATCCATCAGCAAAATATTAGGCTTTTGCATCATTAACTTACCAAATAACATTCTGCCTTTTTCGCCACCAGAAAGTATTTTTACCGATTTATTAATGTCGTCGGCAGAAAATAATAAGCGTCCTAAATAGCCACGCACAGCTTGTTCATCATCTTCAGGTTGGCGCCATTGACTCATCCATTCGAACAATGTCATATCGTTTTCAAATTCATATTCGTGATCTTGTCCATAATAACCAATATTAACATTTTCAGACCAATGATATTCACCTGAAGTTGGCTCATAGCCGACATCATTCATTAAGGTACGTAGTAGCGTAGTTTTACCAATACCGTTTTCACCGATTATGGCGATACGTTCACCCACTTCAATAAGTGCAGAAATATCTTTAAGTACTGGCGTATCGTCAAAACTTTTACATAAATCTTCAATCACTAAAGCATTACGAAATAGTTTTTTCTCTTGTTGAAAACGAATAAAAGGATTAACACGGCTTGATGCTTTGACATCTTCAAGTTGAATTTTATCTATTCGTTTTGCTCGTGAAGTTGCTTGTTTCGCTTTTGAAGCATTAGCCGAAAATCGCGCTACAAAGGCTTGTAATTCACCAATTTGCGCTTTTTTCTTGGCATTATCCGATAATAAACGAGCGCGTGCTTGAGTAGCGGCGAGCATATATTCGTCATAATTACCTGGGTAAACACGTAATTCGCCATAATCTAAATCGGCCATGTGAGTACAAACACTATTTAAAAAATGTCGATCATGCGAAATAATGATCATGGTTGAATCACGTTCGTTTAAGGTTTCTTCAAGCCATTGTATGGTGTGAATATCTAAGTTATTAGTAGGTTCATCAAGTAATAAAATGTCGGGATCAGAAAATAGCGCTTGTGCTAGTAATATACGTAATTTAAATCCTGGTGCTATTTCGCTCATTAAGCCATAATGTTGCTCAACAGGAATACCCACACCCATTAAGAGTTCTCCAGCACGAGCTTCTGCGCTGTAACCATCCATTTCGGCATATTGTGATTCTAAATCGCCCACTTTCATACCGTCTTCTTCACTCATTTCTGGCAAAGCGTAAATACGGTCGCGTTCTTCTTTTACCGCCCAAAGCTCTGTGTGTCCCATGATAACGGTGTCAATAACCGAATATTCTTCGAAAGCGAATTGATCTTGACGTAATTTACCTAAACGCTCACCCGTATCTAAATTTACATTACCTGATGTAGGCTCTAAATCGTCACCCAAAATTTTCATAAAGGTTGATTTACCACAACCATTAGCACCGATTAAACCATAACGGTTACCGCCACCAAATTTTTGTGAAATATTTTCAAATAATGGCTTAGCGCCAAATTGTTGAGTTATGTTGTTTGCTGTTAGCATTATACTTTCCTATTATTGCTAGATGCTGAAACAAGTTCAGCATGACATACCAATCTATGCAGTCATGTCATCCTGATGAGGTCAGGATCTTATTCTTCAATTATTTACGTTGCTTTTTCTTTGTTACATTTGAATTACTGTTCTTGCGATCATTAAACTGATCTGAGCTAAACCGTGTTAAACCCTGTTTTGCTTTATTTTGTTTATTAGCGCTATTTTTATTAGGGCTCTGTTTATTCATATTATTACGATTGCCACTGTTGTTTTTACTACGGCTATTTTGTTGTTCTGCGCGCGACTCTGACGGCACCAAACACTCAGGCTTATTGCCAATGAGTTTCGCTAAGCCCATTTTCTTTAAGGCTTGGCGAATGGTTGGCCAGTTATTACTGTCGTGATAACGTAAAATAGCTTTATGTAAACGC